>NZ_DATGCW010000096.1:0-2161 GCF_035311605.1 Saliniramus sp. | reverse complement strand
TATTCCAGCCGACATTGGTCTGGATGCCGAACTGCTTGACCACCGCCCGCGCGACTTCCACCACGGCTACGCGCAGCATCACCTGATCCTGCTCATCGATGGTGAGCGAGTTGATCACCGCGCCGCGTCCACCGAGATCGCCGCCCTCGCGGCCAACGAAGGCTTCCGCGATATCGACGGCATGCTGAGCCTGGGTCGCACTCGAAACGGAGCCGGTCAGAATGATCGAATCGCCCGCCGGCTGGATATCGATGCGCGCCCGCGGGAAGGAGCGGCGCAGGGTATCGCGCAATTCGCCCAGTTCGCGACCCACCGCGACTTCCAGTGTCGCGAGCTGATGGCCATCCGCGTCGAAAATGAAGACGGACGTCTCGCCGTCTTCCTGGCCGATCAGAAAGATCTTGCGCGTCGAGCGCACCACCGCATTGGCGACGGCCGGGTTGGCGACGAAGACCTCCTTGGCGTCACGCGGCAGATCGATGATCACCGACTTGCCGATGCCGAGCCCGATGCGCCGGGTCCGCTGACCTTCGTGATCGCCGATTCGCACTACCGATTCACCGCCGAACGACTGGTCGGACCATTGCGCCGATTGCCCCTTGCTGAAGCCGCCCTTGCCGAAACCGCCCTGACCGCCCGAATCGAAATCTGCCGCCTGTGCCGATAGCGGGGCGAAATGCAATGTCAGTGCTGCGGTGGCGCAGAGCATCGTGAAGCCGAGCTTGCGAGTTGTGCGCGCCCCGCTGCGCGTTCCAGCTTTGGAGGGCGCCTCGTGCGCCGCCGTTGCGAATGTCCGGATGGGGCTCCGGAACGGCGCGGACGCTGCGGCTGAAGTTTCTGCTGTCATGGCTGTTCTCTCTCGCAGAATGCGGGCGGCGAGGCCTGCTGGCGGTGCCGGCGCTTCGGCGCGGACCGGTGTCGCCGGGCTCGAACGACGCGGGTCGCTGATCGGTTTGCGCATGCGGGAATCGGATCTGGACATGGTCGCCTCAGGGAGTCGTCGTCTGGCGTGGGATGCCGAAGCGCACGATCGTGAGTCCGCGTCCGTCTTCGTCGAGTTCATCCTCGCCGAGTTCGGCATCTGCCAGAGACCGTAGGGCCAGGGAGACATGCCCGGTGCGCTGGGCCAGCGTTACGATCTCGGCCTGGGACGGGGTGAGCTCGAGGGTCGCGGTTTCGCCTTCGGCGCTGGGATTGCCCTGTGCATCCGTTTGCACGTTCTTGCCAATGGCCAGAACACGAATGTTGCGCAACAGGATCTCTGTCGCCTGCTGATCGCCCTGTCCGCCGACATCGTCGGTGCGGAAGGTGCGCAGGACGTCGACACGATCGTTGGGCAGGATGAAGCCGCCGGCTGTCGATGATCCGCGCGTATCGATCGAAATCGCGAGGGCGCGCTTGCCGGCGGGAAGGATCGCCGACATGAAGCCGCCGTTCTCCGACTGGATCAGGCGTTCGCGGCGGATCGGCTCACCGGCGAGGATCTGGCTTCGCGCCAGAGAGCCGGCAATATCGTCGAGTGCCCCGGATGCAGCCGAGCGGGTAATCAGTCCGACCGGCACCGAATCGGCCGGCCAGGACTGCCAGCGCAGATCCGCCCGGTCGAGGCGCCGACCCATGGGCAGATCCGCTGCGGCAACCAGGACTTCCGTCACGGGTGCCGATGGCTCGGACAGGGTGACGACTTCTCTTGGAGGCGGCGGCTCGTTGCCGCCGCGCATCAGAAACATAGCGCCGATACCGGCGGTGACGGCGATTCCGAGGACGACAATCTGGGCTCGTTTCATGGCAGCAAAAATCCACGCGTCGCTTGTGTTGACGCCCGAATTCGAACACGCAATCGTCAACTTATGGTTAATCAGACGTATCGCTCCCCCGAAATCGCTAAAAAAATCAACCAGGGGATGCCGACAATTCGCTCTCTGAGCCTTTGAATGCCTTGGCTTGGCATCAGTTGCTGATCCAGCAATACAATTTTTGATAAATTTTTCGCCGAGACGTCGCGAGAAGGGCGTAACCGTGCCAGAGGCTGGGTTCGAGGCCGTGTTCGATTTCGTCTGCCGGGCCTGTCGGGGGGAGCCGGGCTCGACGCCGCACGGAGCGCAAGTCCGACCGCATGCGCCATCGTCACCCGCCGTTTGGCAAGGGCGGTTCGTGCATG
>NZ_DATGCW010000095.1:0-5202 GCF_035311605.1 Saliniramus sp. | reverse complement strand
ATCCCGACGGGCGCAGGGAGGGGTACGGCGCTGCCTCCGGCGCCTGACGCAATCCCGGCTTGACGTTTCTCGCATGCGCATTCCATCAACGCGGCCTGAGGCGATGATCCGGCAGGACAAGGTATGCGTTGCGCGTCAGTCGTCACGACGATAATTTCCTGATCTCCGTGCGACTCTTGGGCTTCCTGGCGGTTGCGTGCAGAATCGCGACCTTCACGATGCTCGACCTCGCCATACGCGCCTTGCGGGGCGCGACACGGGAACCGGCGTTCTCCTCCTCGTCCTGCGCGGCGTCTTTGCAGCCTGCATGATCGCCATGACTGCGTTCGCCATGACTGCGTTCGCCATGACCGCGTTCGCCATGACCGCGTTCCAGGAACCGCGTTTCGATCGTGCTGCGGTAATCGTCGAGCGGCATACCCGCAGCGTCTTCGGTGCGCAGCGCGTCCGTCTCGCGCTCCGCGATATCGAAGCCGTGTCGGTTGATCAGGGCGACGGAAAGTGCGGGCGCCGCTATTCTCGCCCGGTCCTTCTCTTGCGCGATCCGCCGGGCGGAAGCTTCGCGCTCAGCAAAACCTTCAACCCGTTCCGCGAAGCGCTTCACATGACCCGTATGATCGAGGCCTGACCCGGGCAGACGCGCGCGTCAGGACGCTGTGCAACGCTAGAAGAATGACCGAACGAGGCCGCCGACGAGCAGATTCCAGCCGTCGATCAGGATGAAGAACAGGATCTTGAAGGGCAGGGCGATCACCGTGGGCGGCATCATCATCATGCCCATCGACATCAGGATCGTCGCGACCATGATGTCGATCACCAGAAAGGGCAGGGCGATGATGAAGCCGATCTCGAAGCCGCGGCGCAATTCCGAGATCATGAAGGCAGGGATCAGCACGCGCAGTTCCACCTCCTCCCGGGGCTGAATGGTGCCGAAGCTCTCTTCGGCTAGCTCGACGAACATGGCGAGATCCTGCTCGCGCACATGGGTGAGCATGAATTCGCGGAACGGCTCGACCGTGCGCGCGAAGGCTTCCTCTTCGGTGATCTCGTTTTGAAGCAATGGCTGGATACCGTCCTGCCAGGCCCGGTCGAAAGTGGGGGCCATGACGTAGAAAGTCATGAACAGGGCCAGAGAGATCAGCACGAGATTGGCTGGCGTCGATTGCAGCCCGATCCCCGAGCGCAGGAAGGAGAGTGCCACCACGATACGCGTGAAGCTCGTCACCATGATCATGATGCCCGGCGCGATGGAGAGCACGGTGAGCAGGATGATCAGCTGGACGATCCGCCCCGTGGTCGAGGCCTCACCATCGGGGATCAGGTTGCCCAGATCAATCGTCTGGGCCTGCGCGGTCTCTGCCGTAAGAAGCCAGAGAGCGAGGCCAAGGCCAAGGCCAAGGCCAAGGCCGAGGGTAGGGAAGGCGCCGCGCATCGATGTCATTGCACGACCAATGTCTCGAGGATGAGCTCGCGCACACGCCCTTCCGAGCGGATCGTCGCGCGCTCGGAAAGATCCTCGCGCAGGAACTGAAGTCCGCTGGCCCCTTCGAGGCGGGCAAGGTCGAGGGTGCGCAGATAGGCCATGATGTCGCCCGAGACCTCCGCCGCCAGCCGTGTACGCGCCGCTTCATCGGGTTCGTCGAGGACGAGGGCTATATCCGCGCGGATGAAGGTCTCCTGTGGATGGCGCAGATTGGTGACGATGGGTTCGAGGCGGAAGAGGCTCGTGCCCGGTTTGTATCGCAATGGCTCCAGCGCGGGTGCAGTCGTCGTCTGATCGACGCGCAGCGCCCGCTCATGCACGATGAAGGCAAGTGCCATCCCGGTGCCCCCCGCGAGAATGGTGAGGAGCGCGAGCGCGGCAAGGAAGCCGGCCCGACCGGGTTTTCCAGCTTCCACGGTACGGCTGCCGGACGGACCGACCCCGCTCCGTCCCGCCATGCCGGGATCGTAGACGTCCCGATCCGCGATCGTCGTGACGGCCTTGCTCATGACGCGCATGTCCTCCGGTTACGATCCGTGCCAGGGCTACTTGCCAGGGCTCAGAACGGCGTGACGCGGTCGTAGACCTGCTGTCCCCAGGCCGGCTGCTGCACCTCCATCGAGCGGCCGCGCCCACCATAGGAGATGCGCGCTTCCGCGATCTTCTCGTAATCGATGGTGTTGCGCGCGGAGATGTCGCGCGGGCGCACGATGCCGGCGACGTTGAGAACGCGCATCTCGTAATTCACGCGCACTTCCTGTGAGCCGCTGATCATCAGATTGCCGTTGGGCAGGACGTTGGTGACGACGGCCGCGACGTTCAGATCGATCCGCTCGGAACGATCGATCGTGCCCTGGCCGCGCGAACTGCTGCCCGAATTGACCCCGGCGCCGAAATCGCCGCCGACGCCTGGTCCGCCGAGATTGCCGCCGAAATCGAAGCCGATATTCGCCCCCGAATCCCGTGAGCGGCCCGTCGCATTATTGAGCCGGGCCTGATCGGCCATGCGAATACGCACCGTCAACACGTCGCCGACCTTCAACGCGCGGGCATCGGCGAAGAGGTTCTCCCGGTTGTCGCTCCACAGTGAATGGTAGGCGCGCTCGCTCTGATCCGGGAACGAGCCGGAGGGGAGGGAGGCGTGATAGGCGGTCAGACCGGAGCCGACCGGGGTCATGCCCGGCTCGACGCCGACCTCGGAGAAATCGGTCGCGCAGCCGGCAAGCAGCACTGAGCCGGCCAGCACCGGCATGATGGCGGAACGGGTTCTCATAGGGCATTCTCCTGGTCGAGGGCCGAGCCTGCGACGGTGCGGGTGAGGAGGGCCGCACGGCCCGGCTCCATTTCGTTGAGGATGGCGCTGGCCTGACGCGGGTTGAGTTTGGCGATCACGGCGCTGGCGGTCGGGTCGTCCATGACGGCGAGCTGGGCGGCTGCCGCGTCGGGACGCATGCGGGCATAGATTTCGATGACGCCTTCCTCGGCGCGGCGCAGAAACTCCTCCCGGCGTGCGAGGTAATCCTCGTAGGCGGCACGCTCGCGGGCGAGATCTTCGAGGCGTGCTTCGATGCGAGCCTCGATTTCAAGCAGCGCCTGCGCCTGCCATGCGGCGCGGGCTTCGCGGGCGGGATCGTGGATGGCTTCGCAGTAGCGCAGTTGATCGGAGGCCTGCTCTGCGGGGGCTTCCTCGGCAAATGCGGGGGGGATGACGAGGCTGAGGGCGAGACATCCGATCCCTGCCAGCCTGTGGCGAATCCCTTCGCCGCAATACGACTTTCGCCTGATGCTCTCTGTTGCTGCCTTGACCATCGTTCGTGCCGCACCCTATCCATTGCCTGTGGCAGGGTGTAAGCCTTCAAGCTTGCATCAGGCTGGAGCCGGAATGCGGCTGCGATTGGCGTGACTTTTTGCGAGGGGGCGCGCTAAACTCGCGCCTTCGCCAGGATTGCCAGAGGGCGCAGCATCCGCATCGGCAGCGCTATCGGTTGCAGCCGCTATGCGCGCGCAAGTGCGACAGGTGTACTGGATTGCGGGCTGTGGGGGCCTTGAAGGTTGTTTCGCCGGACTCCGGCGACGCATGCTTAGGGGAGTTGAGGGGCATGGCTGGAATGGGCGGGGAGACGACCCCCCTGAACGTGCTCGTCGTTGACGACGATCTGCTGATACAGATGGCGCTCGCCGATATGGTCTGCGAACTCGGGCACGCAGCCGAGTCCGTGACCTCGGCGCAGGAAGCGCTTGATCGCGTGCTTGCGGGCGAAGCCGTGGATCTCGTGATCACGGATCACGCCATGCCGGGTATGACGGGGCTCGAACTCGCGCGCAAATTGCGCGCCGAACGCCCCGAATTGCCGGTCATGCTCGCGAGCGGCTTCGATGAGCTTCCGGGAAACGAGCCGGATGACGACTGGCCACGCCTGCGCAAGCCCTTTCAACGCGAAGAACTCGTCACCCTGATGAACCGTCTTTGCGGCGCGTGACGGGGCCGCAGGGCGATCCGTCCGGCCCGATCACGGCTTTGCCATTACTCTTGCCGACGCTGCAGGCGTTGTGGCTCAGCCATTTCCGGCATGCCGAGCCGGCTCGTGCGCTGCTGCGGCGCGGGTTGCGTGACAGGCTCGCGCTGAGCGGCACGCATATCTTGCCGACGCAGCGCGACGTCGTAATCATGGGTCACGGGCGGCGGGATCACATGGGTGCGCACGCTGCTGCGCGGCGCGATACCACTCTGACGCGGGGGCGTGCCATAGCTCCAGCTGTGCCGGTGTGACGTGCGATAGGCGGGCTCGCGATAATCGCGATAGCCGCGTGCCTCATGGAGATACGGACCCCGGGTCTCGAATTCGAAGGAGATGAAGGGGAGAATGCCTCCGCGACGCGGCGCGACGGGGCCTCCGAAATCGAGGTAACGCCCCGATACCCAGCCCGTCGCATTGCGCTGGCTGACATTGCACCAGGCGCTCCCGCGCGTGCAGTTATGCACCAGAACGGGGCTGCCGCGGCGAAGCACCGTGATCACGGGATACTGGGTCGAGGGGCCCGTGCGCATGTTGAGATCGTTCACCACGACGGCGCGTTGCGCCTGGGCCGATATGGCCGGCGCGGCGAATGCGAACAGGATTCCGAGTGCCAGAAGGGCAGCGCAGGAGCGCGCAAACCGGTCGAGCTGACCGGCGCCGTTGCGCGTGATGGCAGATGTCGTCTTCATCGGTTGACCTCGCCTCTCATCGTCCCCGGCGTTCAAGCCGGGGCAATAAACCTCAAGCATCGCACGCGCCTTTGCGGGCAACTCGCCCGCTACGTCACGCCTGACCCTCCCCGGCCCGTCAGTGCAGTTTCTCGCCGCATACTGCAGCCTGATTTCAGCGTCGCGCTCCGGCAAGCAAACGTCAAGAGTTCGATGCTAATTTGATGCATATGAAACAGAAACAGATCATTCCCGGACGATCGCTGGCGCAGCCGGATCGCCGCCGCCTTCTGACCGCAGGACTCGCCGTACCGACCGGCCTCGTCGCAGCCGCCGGTTCACTTGCCGTCGGCGCCGGTGCGGCGCAGGCGGGTCCTGGTGCGAGCCCGATGCTGCGTGATGCCCGCGAATTCGGGATCCGGCCCGATTCCGAGGCCGATCAGGCCCCCCTGCTGGAGGCCGCCTTGCGGGAAACAACACAAGCGGGGGGCGGGCTGCAGCTTCCGCCCGGCCGGTACCGTGTCGCGGAAGC
>NZ_DATGCW010000094.1:0-4465 GCF_035311605.1 Saliniramus sp. | reverse complement strand
CGAGCCCCTGCCCGTGGCCGCGACCTTCGATTTCCGCGACGAGAACGACGAGAGCCTCTCCGATGTGGCGTGGCTCGACACCATGGTCACCGTGGTCGATTGCATCAATCTCCTGCGCGATTACGGCTCGAACGACTTCCTGCGCGATCGCGGCGAGATTGCGGGGGAAGGCGATGACCGCGCCCTGGTCGATCTCCTCGTCGACCAGATCGAATTCGCCGATACCATCGTGCTGAACAAATTCTCCGACGCGACGCCGGAACAACGCGAACTCGCAAAGAAGATCATCATCGCGCTCAACCCGGACGCCAAGCTGATCGAGTCCGATTACGCCCGCGTGCCCATGGCGGAGGTGCTTGATACCGGGCGTTTCGATTTCGAGAAGGCGCAGGCACATCCGCTGTGGTTCAAGGAGCTTTACGGCCATGCCGATCACGTGCCCGAGACCGAGGAATACGGCGTCGCAAGCTTCGTCTACCGTGCCCGCCGGCCCTTCCATCCGCAAAGATTCAACGCCTTCGTCAACCGGTCCTTTCCCGGACTTGTGCGCGCCAAGGGCCACTTCTGGCTGGCGACGCGTCCGGACTGGGTGGGCGAATTGTCGGTCGCGGGCGCCGTGTGCAAGGTCTCGGCCATGGGCTTCTGGTGGAGCGCGATCCCGAAGAGCCGCTGGCCGGATCACGAGGAATGGCGCAATCTGATGAACCGGCACTGGTCGCCGGTCTGGGGCGACCGCCGGCAGGAGCTCGTCTTCATCGGTATCGGGATGGACGAGGCTGCGATCCGCGCCGAGCTCGATGCCTGCCTCGTCGGCTCTTCGACGGCGCCGAAATTCGAGGCCGAGAGCTGGGCGGGTCTGCCCGACCCGTTCCCGGCCTGGCGCAGCGAGAGGGCGGCATGAACCCGCTTGCGCTCATGCGGCCGCGTCGACCTGCCGGCGCGCCGTCGTGTCCCAGCGTTTCGCGAGGCCGGCATCACGCCAGGCGAAATAGCGCATGGCGGCGCCGATGAACCAGGGATGCCCGGTATAGAGCGGCATGGTCGGGAATGCGGTGCCGTCGAAGACACTGGGGCCGCGTTCGTTTCCGAGAATCCGGTCGGCGATGCGCTTGCCGAAGCGGCAGCCCAGCGCCACACCGGCAAAATTGTAGCCGAGTGCGTAATGCAGTCGCCCGCGTTGCCCGACATGCGGCTTCATGTCGAAGGTGCCAGCGCAATAGCCGTCCCAGACATGCGACAGGCGCACATCGCCCAATTGCGGGAAGACCTTGAGCATGATCTTGCGCATCCGCGCTGCGATCGCTTCTTCATCCGCGAGCTTCTCCGCCGTCGCCCCGCCGAAAACGAGGCGCGGTGCGTCGGGGGCGCGGCGGAAGAAATCGATATTCGTGTTCGAATCGATGATGGTGCGCCCCTGCGGGATCAGCGCGTCGAGCAGCGCAGGATCGAGTGGCTCCGTCGTCGCCATGAAGGCGCGAAATGGCACCAGGCGGCGCTTGTACCAGCCCGGATGCTGCGTATAGCCGTTCGTGGCCAGCACCACCTCGCGCGCCGTGATCTCGCCCCGCGTGGTCTCAAGGCGCACGCCCTCGTCGCTCTCGTGGATTTCGTTCACCCGCGTCTCGCCGAAAGCCGCGACGCCAGCCGCGACGGCGCGATCGAGCAGTCCCTGATGCAAAAGGCCGGGATGGATCGAACCGCTATCGGGGATGACCGCGCCGCCATGATAATGGTCGCTGCCGATCGCCGCGCGCTGATGCTGCGGATCGAGAATCGCGTAATCATGCCCCAGAGCCGCCTTCATCCGGGCGAGATCGGCATCGAGATAAGCCCGGTGGCCCGGAGCGGTCGCAGCGATGAAGCGTCCGCAACGCGCAGCGTGACAGGCGATACCCTCCTCCTGCGCGAGCGCGAAGACGTCTTCATAGGCCGCATGCAGTTCCTGATAGGTCTTGCGGGCATAGGCCTCGTTCTTCGCATCCGCGACGTCACCGAAGCTCTTCTTCATCACACGCCCGATGAAGCCGGCATTGCGGCGTGAGGCGCCGGCGCCGAGGCGCTCGGCATCGAGCAGCGCCACGCTGCGTCCACCGCGCGCCAGATGCAGGGCGGCAGCGACGCCGGTGAACCCGCTGCCGATGACGACGTGATCATAGCCGGATGCGGGCGCATCCTCATGCGATTGCGGCGGCGGGGCGGCTTCCCACCACCAGGGCGCGAAACGAAAATCCTGCGTCAGTTGCGCGCTCATCGCCTTCTCCTGCCCTCGCAACGCGCAGCCGTGCCCGGCGTGTCGCTGAATCCGTGAAAATACACGTTTACGCAATCGTAAGGCGAAGCTAACCTAGCGTCAATTCCGGCATTGATCGGATCGGGAAAAGCATTCATACAGGGGAGTCAAAGCAATGCGCGAGACGATCGACAGGATCGCTGTGCTCGGCAACGGGCTGATGGGGACGGGCATTTCCGCCGTCTTCGCCATGGCGGGCAAGGATGTCGTCATGATCGGACGCGATGCCGGGCGCGCGGGGGCGGCGCTCGAGGTGGTCGGCAAGCAGATCGCCGAATTTGCCGCGCGTGGGCTGATCACGACCGATCATGCACGGGAATCCCATCAGCGCGTCTCCTCCTCCGCCGATCCGGGTCATGCGGCATCATGCGATTTCGTGATGGAAGCCGTGACCGAGGATCTCGCCATCAAGACGGAGCTTTTTGCGAAACTGGATGACGTCTGTGCTGACGATGTCGTCCTTGCCTCCTCCAGCGGCCAGCCGGCCTCGGCGCTCACAGCGAAGGTCAAGCGCCCCGAACGTGTTCTGGCTGCGCATTTCTGGTTCCCCGCGACCTTGATCCCGGTGGTCGAGGTCTGCCCCTCGCCTGTCACGGCGGAAGCGGCGACCGCGCGCACGATGGCGCTCTTGCGCGAGGCCGGCAAGGAGCCGGTGCTGATGCAGCGGGAGACGCCAGGCATGATCGGCAACCGCATCCAGTTCGCCATCCTGCGCGAAGCCTGGGCGATGTGGGCGGAGGGTATCGCTTCGGCGGAGGCGATCGATACGGTGGTGCGCCAGACGCTCGGGCGGCGGCTCGGCGTGACCGGCCCGATCGAATCCGCGGAACTCGGCGGGCTCGATACGCTGCACGCCTTCGCCGTCTCGCTGCTGCCGCATCTCGACGCGTCGCCAAAACCGGCTCCCGAGGTCACGCAGCTGGTCGAGAGCGGTGCGCGGGGCTTTGCCAACAAGCAGGGCATCTACGATTGGTCGAACCGCGACGGCGATGCGCTGAAGGCCGCGCGGGTCGATGAATTGTTCCGCTGGCTGAAGAAGGATGCGGGCAAGTAATCAGGCGACTGAAAAGAGAGCGCGTTACTGCGCGTTCTCGATCATGGCCCGCCGCCGCCGCTCCAGCCACCAGCCTGATTGCTCGGGCCAGGCGCGAAAGCTCTCCGGCGCCATGGCGTCGAGTTCCGAGAGCGCCTGGAGCGGCCAGTTCGGATTGGCCAAAGCCTCACGCCCGATGGCGATGATATCGGCCTGGCCGGCGGCGAGGATCGCCTCGGCCTGGGCCGCCTCGGTGATCAGCCCCACCGCCATGGTGGGGATGTCCGCCTCGCGGCGCACGGCCTCGGCGAAGGGCACCTGGAAGCCTGGACCCCGCTTGACCCGCGCGGCGGTGGCGGAACCCGCGAGGCCGCCAGAGGAACAGTCGATCACATCGATGCCGATCGCCTTCAATTGCTGCGCCAGCCAGATCGTATCGGCGATATCCAGACCGCCCTCGATCCCGTCGACGCAGGATAGTCGCGTGAACAGCGGCAGATGCGCAGGCCATGTCTCGCGCAGGGCGCGCGCCACAGCCAGCGGAAAACGCGCCCGCCCGGCGAGATCGCCGCCATAAGCGTCATTGCGGCGGTTGGTGAGCGGCGAGAGAAAGGAATGCAGGAGATAGCCGTGGGCGGCATGAAGCTCGATCACGTCGAAACCGGCCTCGCGCGCGCGCTGCGCCGCTTGGCACCAGGCCGTGATCAGCGCATCCATATCGGCCTGTTCCATGGCGCGCGGTGTCAGCCAGCCCTCATCCATGGGGATTGCGCTCGCTGCGATGATCTCCCAGGGGTGATCGCCGCGCGCGAAATCATCCGCGCTCAGCGGGCCATTGCCGTACCACGGGCGCTGCATGCTGGCCTTGCGCCCGGCATGGCCGAGCTGGATCGCGGGAACCGAGCCCTGCGCGCGGATAAAAGCAGCGATCCGCGCCATCGGCGCGATCTGTGCATCCTCCCACAAGCCCGGACAGCCATGCGTGATCCGCCCCTGCGCCGTGACCGCCGTGGCTTCGACCATGACGAGCCCGGCCCCGCCGAGGGCGAAGCGGCCGAGATGGGCGAGGTGATAATCTCCCACCATGCCGTCGATGGCGGAATACTGGCACATCGGCGAGATCGCGATGCGGTTCTTCATGG
>NZ_DATGCW010000093.1:0-4840 GCF_035311605.1 Saliniramus sp. | reverse complement strand
CCGGCTGCGAGCAGCGCCCGCGTCAGCCCGCCCGGGCCGGGCCCGACCTCGATCACCGTGTCGAGCGCACCGGCCGAGCGGGCGATGCGGCTGGTGAGATTGAGATCGAAGAGGAAATTCTGCCCCAGCGCCTTCTTCGGCGCGAGGTCGAAACGCTGGACCACATCACGCAGGGGCGGCAGATCGTCGATCGCAGCCATGGCGCTCTCAGGCCTTGCCGGTGGCGAGGCGCGCGCCGAGGCGCAGGGCCGCGATCAGGCTGTCGGGCCGCGCCACGCCCTTGCCGGCAATATCGAAGGCCGTGCCATGATCCGGCGAGACGCGCAGGAAGGGAAGGCCGAGCGTGACGTTCACCGCCTCGTCGAAGGCGATGGTCTTGATCGGGATCAGTGCCTGGTCGTGATACATGCACAAGGCGGCATCGAAACCGGCGCGGGCGCGGGCATGAAACAGCGTATCGCCGGGATAGGGCCCGCGCGCATCGATCCCCTCGCCTTGCAATTGCGCGATGGCCGGCGCGATGACATCGACCTCCTCGCGCCCCATCGTGCCGTTCTCGCCCGCATGCGGGTTGAGCCCGGCAATGGCGAGGCGCGGCGTGTCGATGCGAAAACGCCTGCGCAGGTCATGCGCGACGATCCGGGCGGTCTCGACGATCAGATCGCGGGTGAGTTTCGCAGACACCTCGGCCAGCGGGATGTGGACGGTGACCGGCACCACGGCGAGCCCCTCGCTCCACAGCATCATCACCGAACGCGGCGGTTTCGTCGCACCATCCGCGCCCGCATCCGCACAGAGCGCGGCGAGGAATTCCGTATGGCCGGGATGGCGGAAACCGGCTTCGTAGAGCACATGCTTGGCGATCGGATTGGTCGCCACGCAGGAGACCTCACCCGCGCGCGCAAGTGAGACCGCCCGTTCGATCGACTCGATCACGGCAGCCGCATTGGCCGGATCGGGCTTGCCGGGCACAGCCTGCAACGGGTTTTGCAAGGACATGACTGGAAGGGCGCGTTCGAAAACGGCTGCCGCTTCATCCGCCCGGTTGATGGTTGCGAGCGGGATATCCGCAGCCTGCGCTTCGATGCTGCGCGCCAGATGCTGCGGATCGGCGAGCATGAAGAAGCAAAGGCCCGGATCGTGGTGCAGGATCCGCCAGGCGCGCCAGGCGATCTCCGGGCCGATACCTGCGGGATCGCCAAGGGTCAGGGCGATCGGCGCGCGACGGATCACGGCGCGATACCCTGCTGATCCCCTTCGAGACTGCGCGTCACACCGACCCCGCCCAATGAACGCAATTCGAGCTGCAGCATGATGGTACGATTCTGATCGCGCGTACCGAGTGAGCCGTCTTGCGGGCGGGCGCTGTAGGTCACGGTAAAAGTCGTGCATTCATCCGCATAGCCGAGACCGAGCGACATGGCCGCCACGGAGAAGCGGTCGGATTCCGGCGCGCCGCGGCGCCGATCGTCGAGATAGCGCGACAGATCGAACATCACCGAACCCGTCGCGAACCAGTGCGGGGAGAGCTCGACCCGGCTCGACAAGCGCAAGCCCTCGCGGCGATCCGGATAGCCCAGTTCCGGCTGCGGCGCGAAGCGCGCATAAGTAACGGCACCCTGGAAGCGATCAAAATTGACCCGTGCGCCCGCCTCCAGGCGCTTCAGATCGAAGGTGCTGCGATCGAATCGACCGCGCGCATTGATCGAGAAGATCTCGTTGGGGCTCAGGCTGACACGCCCGACATAATCCGAAAAGCGTGATTCAAGTCCTGAATCGCGCCCGGTATTGACGAGATCTCCCGACCGGAACGAGTTGCGTCCGGCCAATTGTACGGATTGTCCGAGTTTGGCCTCAGCCCGGAACCCGTTGCGCCCGGTCAGGCCATAACGCAGCGCATAAGTGCCGCGCACCCCACCTTCGACGCGGTCGTAGCCCGAGAAACGGTCCCAGCTGAACAGGTTGCTGTCATCGAAGACGAGGCTCTGCGCATCCTCGTTGGGCAACCGCCCGATCCGGCTCTCATTCGGGCGCGCCACGATCTGGGCGATCGGCTCCAGCGCGTGAATACCGAAATTGCCCGCGCGCGCGATCATCGGCAGCCGGTATTCGAGACCCACGCCCGGAGTCATGCGCCCGTGGAAACGGTCGCTCGAGCCCATCAGATTGGCGGTTTCGGCGTTCTGGAAGCCGGAAGTGCGCGGCGACGACCAGATTCCGTCAGCGCGCAGATAAGCAAACGGCGTCCAGCTCTGGCCGAGCCCGTCGATGATCTGGCGGCGCCACGAAACCTGAGCCGTCAGACGGCTATAGGAACCGGCAACGCCGGGAAGCAGACACTGGTCGCGGTTGAAGGCACCCGGGGCACATGTGTCGTAAATACCGGCGAACACGCCCCTCGCATTCGGATCGAGGGGGTCGGCGGCACGAAACTGGGATGTTTCACGCGACAGGCTGACGAAATTCACGTCGAGCGCCAGCTCACCCCCGATGGCAGGCGGCGCGTCGATCCGTTTGTTGTAATCCAGGACCGGATGGACCACCGGCTGATGCTGCTGGAAATCGCGCGTCGCGAGTGCCTTGAAATAGTATCCCCGCAGATCGAAGAAGGAACGCTCGCCGCGACCGGTCAGGTAGACCTGCGAGACGGCCTCGCGGTTATAGTGACTGGTCAGCGTTGCGGCATTGATGCCGTAATTGTCGAGATACCACTTGTCGGTGACGCCGGTAATGTCCCAGCCCCAATGCCAGCGCCGGTTGATCTCGAACCGCCCGGTGGTCTGGATCGAGCCCCGAAAATTACGATCGCCGGGGCCGGATGGCGGCGCTTTGAACTGGGTGCGGTCCTGCTGGAAGATACCGGTCGCGCGGATGCCGTAAGACCCGGTCGGGAGCCGGTGGCGCCATTCCACGTCGCCCAATACGCCTTGCCGGGAGAGGAATTGCGGACGAAAGGTGAGATCGTGATTGGGGCCCGTCTCCCAGAAGAACGGGACCGTCACACCGGGGCCCAGCGCCTCGTTCAGGGAGATCGTCGGGGTGAGAAAGCCGGTCTTGCGCTTGACCGTCGGATCCGGCGACCAGAAATACGGCAGATAGGCCACGGGAACACCAAGGAATTCCAGCGCGGCGTTCTCGTAATAGATTGTCTTCGTTTCCTTGTCGTGGATCACCCGCGCAGCGCGCACCTGCCAGAAGGGCGGCCTGCCCGGATTCTCTTCGCAGGTATCGCACGCCGTGTAGGTGCCGCGATGAAAGATGGTCTGCTCGCCCTCGATCCGCTCGGCCCGGCGCGCACTGAAGCGCCCCGTTCCCGGGCGCCCGAAACCGTCATCGCTGATATCCTGCTCGACCTGCAGCGAATCGATGAAGCCGCTGCGGAAATCATCGGTGAGCTCGAAGAAGGATGCGGTGCCGACAGCGCCATCGGCATCGACGAGACGGGCATTGCCTTCGGCGAAGACGCGGCTGGTATTGCGGTCATAGGTGACACGATCGGCCTGCAGTGAACGACCGCCGTAATACATTTCAACATTACCGGCGGCGATGACGCGATTCCGGTCGTTGTCGTAGATGAGCTCATCGGCCTCAAGCAGCAGACGCTGCGGGCCTTCACTGGCTGCGCGCGCGGCCACGACGTCGTCGAGCCCGCCCTGCGCCTGCGCGGGGAGCGAAACAATTCCCGTACTCAACGCCGTCACGAGCGCCAGCGTGGCGATCGCGCTACCTACCCGTCTCATTCCCGCTCCCTGCCTCGAACCTGCCCGGAGGATCATCAACCATCCTCCTGATAAAGCAAGGCCAGCACGCCGAGCAAACTGCCCACCACAGCGGGGAACCACGCGGCGAGGGTCGTTCCAACCAGACCCGAAGCCCCGAGATCCTCCATCAGCTCGGTAGCGACGTAAAGCAGAAAACCCGCCGCAACGCCACCCAGAACCAACGGCCCCACACCACCAAACCTGAAGAATCTTAAAGAAACGGAAGCTGCGACGAGAACCATGGCGACGAAGAGCAGGGGCCGGGCGAGCAGGGTCTCGTAGCGCAGCTGATAGGCCGTGGCATCGAGCCCGGCGCGACGGGTCTGTTCGGCCATCTCGCGCAGGCTCCAGAACGGGACTGATTCGGGTGGTGTGAAGCTTCTGCGCAACTGGTCCGGCTCGAGGCTCGATGGCAAGAGGTATCTGTCGAAGCGTTCCGGCTCGCCTTCGATCGCGATGATGCGCGCGTCGCGCATTTCCCAATGTCCGGAGCGCAATTCCGCCGATGCTGCTTCGATTCGCTCGCGAAAGCGGCCCTGAAGATCGAAGCGAAAAACCGTTACTGCGGCGATCCGGGTCGACCCTTCGGCGACGCTGCCGGCGCGTATGATCGCCGAGCCGTCATCCTGACGTTGGCGAATCCAGATGTCGCGCCCCGTATGCGCCTGCGGCGACGATGAAAAAATCCGCGTCTCGACCTCGCTGGCATAACCCTTGAGGACCGCCGCCGCCGGATTGTAGGCGAGGATCGAAAAGATGCCGATCCCGCCTGCAATGACGAGGCCCGGCAACAGGAATTGCCAGGCCGAGATCCCGGCAGCGCGGACCACCACCAGCTCGAGCTTGCGCGACAGTGTCAGAAGCGTCGTCATCGCGCCGATCAGGATGGCGAAAGGCAGGACCTGCTCGGTCACGGAAGGTGTGCGCAGAAGTGCCAGTTGTGCCATCCAGAGGGGTGTCGCGCCCGCGACATCGCCTGCACGGCGCACCAGTTCGACGAAATCGAGGATATAGACGAGACCGAACACCGTGAAGAACACGATGGCTATGCTGCGCAGAAACTGCCGGCCGATATAGCG
>NZ_DATGCW010000092.1:0-9470 GCF_035311605.1 Saliniramus sp. | reverse complement strand
GCCAAGTCGCTGTTACCGTTTATGACTTCAGCAACGGCGTTGGCGCGAGCCGCAGCATCCGTTCCGGTCTGGGTGGCAAAATCCAGGCTGGACGTATCGAGGTTCGCCGTCACCGCATCGGCACCCGAGCCGACGATTATGCTGGCACTTGTGAAATCTTCTTCAGCGATTGTGAAGCCGGTCGAGCGCGAGGTTGCATTGCCCGGATCCTGCAGCGCCTGGCGCACCTGGCCGATCATCGTTTCCATCGTCGTGCTGATGGAATCGATACCCTTCGACGCGGCATCGATGGTCTTCATGCCGTTCTGCATGCCCTGCGTGATCGAGGAAAGGTCGTTCGCGCGAGAGTTGAGTCCCTGGGCGGTGAAGAACGCAGCAGCGTCGTCGAGCGGGCCGTTGACCTTCTTGCCAGTCGCAAGACGGTTCTGGGTCTGCTCGAGCAGATTGGCGGTGCCCTGCAGCGAGAGCAGATTGGAGCGGACGCCGGCGGAAAGTGTGATGGATGACATGGAGTTCTCCCGTTGTCTGACGCCTCCATCCTGGAGACGAGATCAGACAACACGGGTTTTCTTGCGCGATTCTTAAACCGATGCGGGAGTCGCGCCCCTATTGCCGCTCTTGGCCGGTGTTGCCGGGTGTTCTTGCTGATCGTGGTTAATCATTACTTTCTGCCGCGCCCGGATCGCGACCCGGAAAGACCACGAAATAGCCGAGCCCGTCATGAGCGGGGAGGGGGCTCATCCGGGCAATCCAGCCACGCCTGCGTGCCGCCAGCAATTGCCGGCCAACGGGCAGAAACAGCGTCTCGCCGCCCCCTTCCGGCGGTGGCGACAGGCGGATCGCCACGGCGCGGCGCGGCATGAACAGGCTGCGCTCGATCAGGTCCTTCACGGATGAATCCGCCTGCGCGGCATCCGCCTCGCGCAGATCGAGCACGGCATCGGCATTGCTGATGCCCAGCGAGCCGAGCAGCGCGCCCGTGTGAACGCCTTCGAAATCCGTCATGTCGTCTCTCTCAGCGCACGAGAATGTTGCGGAACTGCCAGGGATCGTCGTGATCGATATCCTCCGGATAGAGCCCGGTATGGCTGTCGAGTGGCGTCCAGTCCGTGTAGGTGCCGATCACCGGCCCGAGATAAGGGCGCTGGATCTCGAGGCAGCGCCTGTAATCCATTTCGTCCGCCTCGACGATTCCGGCCTGCGGGTTTTCCAGCGCCCAGACCATGCCGGCGATCACGGCGGAAGTCACCTGCAGCCCGGTGGCGTTCTGGTAGGGCGCGATTCGGCGCGTCTCCTCGATCGAGAGTTGCGAGCCGTACCAATAGGCATTTCTGCCGTGGCCGTAGAGCAGCACGCCGAGCTCGTCGATGCCGTCAACGATCTCGTGCTCGTCGAGAATGTGAAAGCGCGATTGCTGATTGCCGCCATTGCCGAACATCTCGTGCAGGGACAGCACCGCATCGTTGCAGGGATGGTAGGCATAGTGACAGGTCGGACGGTAGGCGGGTGTATCGCCCTCGTGCAGGGTGAAGTAATCCGCGATCGAGATCGACTCGTTATGGGTGACGAGATAGCCGAACTGCGCTTGGCCCGTCGGCGTCCAGGAGCGCACGCGCGTATCGGCGCCGGGCTGGAGCAGGTAGATCGAGGCCTTGCAGCCGCTCACATGGTCATGGGCATTGTCGGGGCGCCAGCGCTCATGCGTGCCCCAGCCGAGCTCCGCTGGCTGCAAGCCCTCGACGATGAAGCCCTCCACCGACCAGGTATTGACGAAGGTGTCGAACGGCTTGGGATCGCGCGCGCGCTGCGTGTCGCGCTCGGCGATGTGGATGCCCTTGACGCCGACATCGCGCATCAGCCGGGCCCAGCCCTCGCGGCTGGTCGGCGCCTCGAAAGCGAGCCCGATATCATGGGCAATGTTGACCAGCGCCTGCTTGACGAACCAGGAGACCATGCCCGGATTGGCCCCGCAGCAGGAAACCGCCGTGGTGCCACCCGGCGACAGCCGCCGCGCCTCCATCGTGCGCTCGCGCAGGGCGTAATTGGTGCGATCTGCCGGATCGGCGGAGGCGTCGCGGTAGAGGCCGGGCCAGGGCTCGTTGACGGTGTCGATATACAGCGCACCAAGCGCCCGGCAGAGCTCCATCAGGTCGCGCGAGGCAGTGTCGACGGAAAGATTGACACAAAAGCCCTGTCCGCCCCCCTCGGTCAGCAGAGGCTCCAGTATCTGCGCGTAATTGTCCTTCGTGATGGCCTGATGCAGGAAACGGATGCCGCGATCGTCGAGCATGGCGCGGTCGGCATCGACCGGGTCGATCACCGTGAAGCGCTCCTTGTCGAAGGCGAAGTGCCGCTCGATCAGGGGCAGGATTCCCTTGCCGATCGAACCGAAGCCGATCAGCACGATCGGGCCGGTGATCTCGGCGTGGACGGGCCAGGTGGCGGTCATATTGCACTCCCGAATCGACCGCCGGCCTCCGCGACCGGCGCTGAACGGGCGCCACCTTGTGCAATCGCCGCAGCGAGGTCAATCGGACCCTGCCGCGGCGATTGGCCGATATCGTGTGCATCACAGATCCGGCATTGCGAGTTTCTGGCGCAGAAGATCGTGAACGCTATCCTGGAAACTATCGAAAATCGCCCCGGGAAAAGCGCTCATAAAGGCATCGGGGTCTATACCGAGGCGGGCTTCGACGTAGGCGCGAAGATTGCCGTGTGTCACCGAGTTCGCTCCGAAGGAACTTCCAGGTTGCTGCACATTCCATAAAACGTAATCATTCAGAAAACTGCCGCCGGACATATCGATGTTGAACCTGCCGAATAGCATTTCGACTGCGGATATTACATTCTCGGAAATGAGAGAATATTCAGGATTTATTACATCGCCGCCCGGTGTCGGATATCCCATGAGTGCATTACGAAGGGTAATGATGTCGTATTCAGGGGCTATAGCAAGGCTCGCCACTTCGCCCATGAGTTCACTCTGTGAAGTTGTAAATTTCCCCCTGAGCTCCGGATGGGCGCGGACAATGCTGTGCATTGCTTCCTGAGCAGCAACGACCTCAACGGCGGTTTGCTCCGGAACTCCCATTTGTTGTGCGACCCCTGACTGGTCTGCGGCGATCCAGGCATATGATGTGCCTGATGCGTCGTGCAGACCGGAAGTCCCATTCTCCGAGGCATTCGGGAAAGTCACGTTCAGGTCGGCAAGCTGGAAGGCTTCCTCGGGAAGCCCTTCCGTGATCCGGAACCCGTCAACACGAAAAGCTTCATCAAGCTTGGACTTGCTTTGTTCGCTCAATCGACGGATGAACTCGATCGGCCCCAGTGAATCGTCGCCGAAGCCGTTTGGAGCGAATTCGGCTGGATCAACCGGGCGCTGGGCAATGAGTGGCGTTTGCGTGCCGAGGCCCTTCGTCTCAATTGCCCCGGTATTGTCGTCCAAAGCGAACGGAGGCGGCTCGGCGGTCTCGCCAGGAGAGAAGGGCGACGAGGTGTTGCTTTCAATGCGTAACATAAAATCTACTCCTCAATAATATAATGTATTATCCCTAATTTACACGCAAATCGCAATCAAAATTATATAATCAAACTTCATGTCGACACATGTCTGTGCCGACATGAAGTTTTGTTGCACGGCTGACAGGCTCAAGCCGCCCGGATCTGTTCCAGGAAACTGCGCACCCGCGAATTGACCAGATCGGCCTGCTCCTGCAGCGAGGCGGCGGTCTGGACGACCTCGTCCGCGGCCTCGTCGGCCGAGGTGATCATGCTGCGGACATCGGCGATATCCTCGCTGACATGAGAAGCGCCGGCCCGCGCTGTATCGGCGCTCGCTGCGATGGTCTGGGTGGCTGCGGTCTGTTCCTCGACGGCAGCAGAGACGGATGTCATGGCCGAGGAAATCTCGCCGACCTTCCCCTGAATCTCTCCGACGGCGCCAACGGCCTGATCGGTGGCCGCGCGCATCTCGGCGATCTGCCGGCCGATCTCCTCGGTAGCCTGAGCGGTCTGCGTGGCGAGGCCTTTCACCTCCGCCGCGACGACCGCAAAGCCCTTGCCGGCTTCACCCGCACGTGCGGCTTCGATGGTTGCGTTGAGAGCCAGCAGGTTGGTCTGGTTGGCGATACTCTCGATCAGCCCGACGATCTCGCCGATGCGCGAGGCGCATTCGCTCAGGGAGGCGACGACGGTGCCCGTATCGGCAGCGAAGCGATCAGTTTCCTGGGTGACCTGCGCCGAGCGTGTAATCAGCTGCGAGATCTCCATGATGGAGTTCGACAATTGCTCAGTCGAGCTCGCCACGTCGGCCACGGAATGGCTGGCGGTCTGTGCACCTTCGGCAACCCGGTCGGAGCCGGAACGGGCCCGGTCGGACTGATCCGCCATGCCGCGTGCCGCCCGTGTCAGCGCATCCGCCTGACCACCGAGCGCGCCGACGGCTTCGCCGATCGCCGCTTCGAGATCGCTCGCGAGCGCCTGCATCGCTTCCGACCGCGCCGTGTTCTGCGCATCCGCTGCCTCTTCGGCTTCGCATGCCCGCTGCTGCGCATCGGCCTGGACGCGGTTGCGGATGCCGCCGACGGCGCGGGCGATGTCGCCGATCTCGTCGCCACGCTCCTCGCCCGCGATATGGGTGACATTGGAATCCTCCGCCAGACGGTGGAGGGTGCCGGTCAGCGCCTTGATCGGGCGCACGATGGAGCGCCCCGTCAGCACGGCGAGAACCAGTGCGCCAGCCAGAATGGAGAGTGTCGCGATAATGATACCGCGCGCCGTGGCGACGACATCGGCCAGCGCTTCTGCCGTCGTCTGATCCGTGACCAGATAGAAATCCTGGCCAAGCCACGAGATTGCGCGCTTTTCGGCGAAGCGCATTGCACCATTCTCGTCGGTAAAGCTGAAGGTTCCCGTTGCGGCCTGCTCGACGGCAGGGCGGTCCAGGGCGGTCAGGGTGCTGTCGCCGTCCAGCAGCGGGCGGTTCGAGCGCAGCAGCCCGTCGGTGCCGACAAGGTAGCTTTCACCCGTATCGCCAAGGCCGTCGCGGGACGCGATGCGCGCATCGATCAGGTCGGCCTCCAGGCGGTAGATGATGACGCCATCGGCGGGCATGCCCTCAAGACCATGCGAAAAGACCGGCGTGGCAATGAAAGCCGAGGCGACGCTCCCGGCGGGTTCGTATGCAGTGAAATCGACGAGGGCGACTTCGCCCTGCGGCGCCTCGATCGCGGCTTCGAAAGCGGCGGCGGCACCGGTATCGGCCATGATCGCATCGTCGATATCGCGGGCGAAGTCGCTGTATTTCGCGACAGTGTAGATGATCTCGCCTTCCTCGGTCAGCACCATGATATCGGCGTAACCGCGTTCCTGCATGATGGCCCGGAAGGAGGCGTGGACGTCGGTATGGCGCCAGGCATACATCGACTTGTCGCCCTCGCCGGTCAGCGCGATGCGCTCTTCCATCGTCTCCGGCGTGGTGAAGAAGGTCGTGAATTCCTGCTTTTGCCTGTCGTTGAGGCGAAACGAGGAGCGCAGGTCTTCCAGCACGATGCGCACCGTGGCGTTCTCGGACAGGGTGAGGAGGTCCCGCGCCGTCGCGTCGAGGTCATCCTGGAGGGCTTCACTGCGCGAATCGGCGATCAGCGCGAGGCGGTCGCGCGTAGCCTCGACCAGCGCGCCATGGGCGCTCGTATAGGCGTAATAGCCAACTCCCGCACTGGAAAGCAGTGCAACAAGTCCGATCGTCAATGTAATCCGCGCTTGGAGCGTCAGCTTTGCGATCCCCTTGGTCATCTCGAAATACCGCATGAGCAGCTCCTGAATATGGCTCTCTCGACGCAGAACGGTCGGCGTTACGATTGATCCCGACCGTAGCATGTTTTCCAAATTGCAAGCCGCCTCATCGACTATGCATGGGAGCAGTTTTCTTAAAATACCTTCATAAATGGTAATCAGGATCATGAAATCAGGCGAAAAATTTGAAAACCGGCCCTCTGGCCGGTTTTCAGATCAGTCTTTCTACCTATGATTGTCTAGTTCGGCTTACATTACTACGACACGGGAGCCTACGCGGACGCGCTCGTAGAGATCCTTCACGTCCTCGTTCATCATCCGGATACAACCGGAGGACATGGCCTGACCAATCGTGTGCGGCTCATTGGTCCCGTGAATGCGGTAGAGCGTGTTGCCAAGATAGAGCGCCCGGGCGCCGAGGGGATTGTCCGGGCCGCCGGCCATGAAGCGCGGCAGTTCCGGCTGCCGGCGACGCATGGATTCCGGCGGGCGCCAGTCCGGCCATTCCGCCTTGCGGGTGACAGTCTCGGTGCCGCGCCATGAGAAGCCCTGGCGACCCACACCGACGCCGTACCGGATTGCCTTGCCGCCCGGCTGGATGAAGTAGAGGAAGCGGCTCGACGTATCGACCACGATCGTACCGGGTCCATAGGGGCCGGTATAATCGACCGTCGTGCGCCGGAAACGCTCGGCAACGGGTGTGTTGCGGGGATTTGCGCGCGGTGCGGGCGCGCTCGCTTGCAATGACGCGACCCGGCTGTTGCTTGCGCGCGCTGTCGATGGCAGGGCGCCGCTGCGGGCGGTTGCATTCTGATAGCGCACCGTCGGTGGTGTACGGGCGGAAATGATCCGTGCGGGCATGGCGTCATTCGCCGGTAACGAACGCGGCGCCTGGCGGGCCCGCTGCGGACGCTGCGGGGCGGCGGTCTGGGCATTGTTGCGCGTCTGCGGCGCAGTGCGGGCGGGTGCCTGCGCTTGTCGCGGCGCATGCGCGCGCGTTTGTTGCGGAGCCGCCTGACGACGTTGCGCTTGCTGGGGCGGCGGTGCGGCATGCGTGCGCGGTGTGGGGTCACGTCCGGTGATCAGCAATTCGAGGAAGCCGCCGCCGAGATTGGGCTGGCGGGCCTGCTGCTGATGCGCTCCCGGAGGCTGATTATAGGCGGCGCGGCTTTGCGCCGATGCTTCACCACCGTCACCGATCCCGCTCGCGGGAACGATGAGGCAGGCCGCCGCGAAGGCGGTCAGAGCCGTAAAGCCTGTCAGTTTCATGCAATTGACCTCTTGGTGTCGGACGCCTCGGATCGATTGGTCTCGTCGGCTTGCGCCGCGAGCGTGGCTGGTCACGCGCGGGTCGTTCTGATGCGGCCCGTCGTTGATACGGGCTGTAATCGCAGATCCGTTTTGAGGAATTCTTTAGCCCAGACAGAGATGCGGCGTGAAAACATGACAAGGAGACAGTTTTACTGATATTGGTGAATCGGAAATGGGGAAGTACGGTGAATCAACTCTGAACGGTCGCAGCGCTTGTTGGTGCGGCGGCGGCGTGCGCGTTCACGTTATTCTAATGAATTGCCGTCATGGATATTGGGACACTTCCAGAAAGGGATCGACGGCGCGCCATGTCACTTGCCCATAAACGCTATCGCATCGAAGAAACCCTCGGCCACGATCCGCGCTTCTTCCAGCCGATCGAGATACCCGTGACGCCGGTCGCATCCGCAGCACCCGCTGTCGGTGAGACTTCGGCGAATGATCCCCGCTTCGAGCAGATCATGACTGCGCTCGAGCAGATCAAGCGCTACATGGACCCGGTCCTGGGCAATTCCGCCGATGTGGTCGAAGCCTATCGCCGCGAGATCGCCGAGGTCTACGAGCTGCGCGGCGAACTTGACGCGATGAAACTCGCCATCACCCAGACCAAGCGGGAGATCGCCTCGCTTTACCGCTCCGAGGAGGAGGGCAAGGGCATGCGCCGCGTCGCCGGCGAGCTCGACGCCGTCGTCGGCGCCACGGAGACGGCCACGAGCTCGATCCTGTCCGGGCTGGAAGATATCGAGGCTGAGGCCAACATGCTGCGCGCGTCCGGCATGGATAGCGGCAACAACGACCATGTCGGCGCGATCCTCGACCGCGTGATCAGCATGTACGAGGCCTGCAATTTCCAGGATCTGACGGGTCAGCGCATCTCGAAGATCGTCAACGTGCTGAAATTCGTCGAGGAGCGCCTCGACAAGATGATCGGCGTCTGGGGCGGGCTCGAAGCCTTCAAGGAAATCGCCGATACGCACACCGACGGCCTGCCGGCACTCGATGACGAGAAGAGCCTTCTCAACGGGCCCAAGCTCGACCAGGATGACGGTCACGTCGATCAGGGCGATATCGACGCGCTGTTCGACTGAGATGGCCGGGCTCTCCAATAAGCGATCCACAGAACAGGAACGGGCGCCACATGGGCGCCCGTTTCGCATTTCAGGCCGATCATCCGCTCAGCGGGTGAATTTCTTGTACTTGATGCGCTTGGGGATGGTCGAATCCGTGCCCAGCCGGCGCTTCTTGTCTTCTTCGTAATCGGCGAAATTGCCCTCGAACCATTCCACATGGCTGTCGCCCTCGAAGGCGAGGATATGGGTGGCGATGCGGTCGAGGAACCAGCGATCGTGGCTGATGATTACGGCGCAGCCGGCGTAATCCTCAAGCGCATCCTCGAGGGCGCGCAGGGTATCGACATCGAGATCATTGGTCGGTTCGTCGAGCAGCAGCACGTTGGCGCCGCTCTTGAGGATGCGCGCGAGATGGACGCGGTTGCGCTCACCGCCCGAGAGCATGCCGACCTTCTTCTGCTGGTCGCCGCCCTTGAAATTGAAGGCTGAGCAGTAAGCGCGGGAATTCATCTCGCGCTTGCCGAGATAGATGATCTCGTTGCCGCCCGAGACTTCCTCCCAGACGGTTTTATTGGCGTCGAGCGCATCGCGTGACTGGTCGACATAGCCGAGTTGCACCGTATCGCCGATGGTGATCGTGCCCGCGTCCGGGGTTTCCTGGCCGGTGATCATCCGGAAAAGCGTGGTCTTGCCGGCGCCATTGGGGCCGATCACACCAACAATGCCGCCCGGCGGCAACTTGAAGGAGAGGCCGTCGATGAGCAGCTTGTCCTCGTAGCCCTTCTTCAGATCCTCGAATTCGATCACGTTGGCGCCCAGCCGCTCGGCGATCGGGATGATGATCTGCGCGGTAGTCGGACCCTTGTCCTGCGCCTTCTGCACCAGTTCCTCGTAGCGCTGGATACGCGCCTTCGACTTTGTCTGGCGGGCCTTCTGCGAAGCGGAGACCCATTCGCGCTCGCGCTCGATGGTGCGCTGGCGTGCCTCGTCCTCGCGCGATTCCTGCGACAGGCGCTTCTGCTTCTGCTCCAGCCAGGAGGTATAGTTGCCCTCGTAGGGGATGCCACGCCCGCGATCGAGCTCGAGTATCCAGCCGGTGACATTGTCGAGGAAGTAGCGATCGTGGGTGACGATCAGGATCGCGCCGGGATAGGTGCGCAGATGTCCTTCAAGCCATGAGACCGTCTCGGCGTCGAGATGGTTGGTCGGCTCGTCGAGGAGCAACAGATCAGGCTGTTCAAGCAGCAGCCGACACATGGCCACGCGGCGGCGCTCACCGCCGGAGAGGTTTTCCAC
>NZ_DATGCW010000091.1:0-3916 GCF_035311605.1 Saliniramus sp. | reverse complement strand
CGGGTCTTTGCCTCGTGGCTGCGTTGCCGCTGCTGCTCGCACGCGGGATCTCGCCGCGCATTGATCATGGCACCGGGCGCACGGTACTCTCCTTCCTGCTGGCGGCGCCTGCCGCAACCGTGGCGGCGCTGATCTTCGGCGCGGTGGAGAGCGGCGGCTTCGCCATCCTGCCGCTCTACGGGCTGGAACTCGGCTATACGGCAGCCAATGCGGCCTTTCTGGCCAGCATTATGGCGCTCGGCAATGTCCTGTTCCAGATCCCTATCGGGACACTTTCCGACCATGTCGATCGCCGTCTGGTGCTTGCCGTCATCGCCACGATCGGCCTGTTCGGTGCGCTGGCCATGCCACTGGTCGCGCATAGCGTGATCGGGCTCGGCCTGCTGCTCCTGATCTGGGGCGGTGTCGCCGGTGCGCTCTATACGGTCGGGCTCGCCCATCTGGGCGCGCGCTTTTCCGGCGGTGATCTGGCGGCGGCGAATGCGGCCTTCGTCATTCTCTACAATGCCGGCATGGTGATCGGCCCGCCGCTGGCCGGAGGCGGCATCGATCTCTATCGCCCCCATGGCTTCGCCTTCGCCATGGCGAGCCTGTTCGCCTTCTATCTCGCAGTGATCACCATCCGGATGCGTGCGGGTACACGATATTCGTAGGCGCTCTCAGCCGCGCGCATTCTGGATCATGGCCAGAGCCTGTGCGGGATCAATGCGCCCGTCATAGAGCGCGCGGCCCGAAATTGCACCGGCGAGCGCGGCGCAATCGGGCTGGAGCAGGCGAGCCACATCCTCGATCGAGGCGAGGCCGCCTGACGCGATGACCGGGATCGAGACGGCCTCCGCCAGCGCCAGCGTCATCTCGATATTGAGGCCCTTGAGAATGCCGTCGCGGGCAATGTCGGTATAGATGATGGCGGCAACCCCGGCATCCTCGAAACGCCGCCCGAGTTCCTCCGCCGTCAGGGTCGATGTCTCGGCCCAGCCCTCCACCGCAACGCGCCCGTCCTTGGCGTCAATCCCGACCGCGATCTTCCCCGGATGCAGCCGCGCCGCCTCACGCACGAAGGACGGATCCCGCACCGCAGCCGTGCCGATGACGACCCGGGCAACACCTTTCCCGAGCCAGGCTTCGAGTGTGCGCATGTCGCGAATACCGCCGCCGAGTTGGACGGGGATGTCGATTGCGGCGAGGATCCGGTCGACCGCCGCGCCGTTCATCGGCTTGCCGGCAAAGGCGCCGTCGAGATCGACGCAATGCAGCCATTCGAATCCCTGGCGCGCGAAGGTGGCGGCCTGATCAGCTGGATCGTCATTGAAGACGGTCGCCTGCTCCATGTCGCCCTGGATAAGGCGGACGCAATGGCCCTCCTTCAGATCGATCGCGGGAAAGAGTATCACGGGCGCCACCTCAGAAAATTGGCAATCAGGGCCAGACCCAGCTTCTGGCTCTTCTCGGGATGGAATTGCGTGCCGGCAATATTGTCGCGCGCCACGATCGCGGTGACGGGGCCACCGTAATCGGTGACGGCGACGACATCTTGCGGATCATCCGGCGTCAGCGCGTAGGAATGCACGAAATAGGCATGCAGCCCGTTCGGGCCGGTGGGGATATCTGCGAGCAGCGCGTGCTCGCGCTGCGGATGCAGCACGTTCCAGCCCATATGCGGGATCTTGAGATACGCGTCGCGGGGGCGAATGATGGCAACGTCGCCATGGATCCAGTCGAGACCCCGGGCGGTCTCGTGCTCCAGCCCGCGCGTGGCGAGAAGCTGCATACCCACGCAAATCCCCAGAAACGGCTTGCCGCGCGCCCGCACTGCCTCGTGCAGCGCCTCGGTCATGCCGGCGACGGCATCGAGCCCGCGCCGGCAATCGGCGAAGGCGCCGACGCCCGGCAAAACGATGCGCTCTGCTTCGCGCACCTTCTGCGGATCGTCGGTGACGATCACCGGCACGGCGATGCCGGCCTCGCGGGCGGCGCGCTCGAAGGCTTTCTGCGCCGAATGCAGATTGCCCGAACCGTAATCGATAATGGCGATGCTCATCGCGAACGCTCCGGAAAAAGACCGATCACGCCGCGCTCGCGCCGGGGCGCGTTACTGTGGGCGGGTTTGGGCCAGTCGAAGGACGAGGGTGGTGGCGGTGGGTCGTCGGGACGGCTCTCGCCGCGCGCCAGCCAGCGGGCACAGGCCTTGGCTTCGGCCTCCTCCTCGTCGGCGCCGGAAACGACATCGACCATGGCGAAACCGTTGCGACCATAAGTCCAGCGCTTCAGGCTGCAGGCTTCGAGCCCGATCAGCGTGGAAGCGAGAACATGCGCGGCAAGCCCCGCCCAGGGCGCCAGAGCCAGACGGTCAACGATGAAGCCGAACACGCTCAGCGCCACGAAGACACCGAGCGCGGCCAGCCAGAGGCGGTGATAAAGAAACCACAAGGCGGTGAAGAGAAAGGCCCAGACATGGAACCCGTCCCGCACCAGCACGGCCTTCTCGAAAGCCTCCGCATCACCCGGGCGGGCCTGTGCGGGCAGATGGACCGTATAAACATGCATGCCTGATGCAAGCTCCCGTCGTCGATCAAAAAACTGCCGCGCAGCGATCATGCGCGATCCCGCTCACAGGCGCCCTTGTCACAGGCGCCCTTGCCACAGGCACCCTTGCCTCACAGCATCCCCTTGGTGGAGGGAACGCGCCCGGCTTCGCCCGGTTCAGCTGCAACCGCCCGTCGCAAGACCCGCGCCAATCCCTTGAAGCAGCTCTCGGCGATGTGGTGGCTGTTGTCGCCGTAGAGCGTCTCGACATGCAGCGTGACGCCAGCATTGGCGGTGAAGGCCTGGAAGAATTCGCGCACCAGCTCGGTATCGAAGCTGCCGATCTTCTGGGTGGGAAACTGCGTGCGGAAGACGAGAAAGGCGCGGCCCGAAATGTCGATCGCGACACGGGTCAGCGTCTCGTCCATGGGCATATGCATATCGGCATAGCGGGTGATGCCTTTTTTGTCACCCAAAGCCGCATGGACCGCCTGCCCCAGCGCGATGCCGACATCCTCCACCGTGTGGTGGTCGTCGACATGCAGATCACCCTTCGCCGTCAGGGTCAGATCGAACAGCGCATGGCGGGCCAGCAATTCCAGCATGTGATCGAAGAAACCGATCCCGGTCTCGATCGTGATCGCACCGGTCCCGTCGAGATCGAGGGTCAGATCGATATCGGTTTCGGCGGTGCGGCGCTCGACGCGAAAGCTGCGCGATGTCTGGCTCATGATGCGGCTCTTTGACGGCGCGCCGGAAAGCGGGCGCGAGCGGGTTCTAGCAAGGCTTGCTTCAAAATGCCATACGCGTTGGAAATGGCGATGATAACGCTTAAGTGGGGGGGACAGATTTTCAACGGAGTGCACGATCTTGTCCACAGACGATGCCCGCAACGGCTCCCCCTCGATGCATGCCACCACGATCCTGATGGTGCGCAAGGAGGGCAAACTGGTAATCGGCGGTGACGGCCAGGTCAGCCTCGGCCCCACCATCGTCAAGGGCAATGCCCGCAAGGTGCGTCGTCTCGCCAAGGGCGAAGTGATCGGCGGCTTCGCCGGCGCCACGGCGGATGCCTTCACCCTGTTCGAGCGGCTGGAGACGAAGCTCGAGCAGTATCCCGGCCAGCTTCTGCGTGCCTGTGTCGAGCTCACCAAGGACTGGCGCACCGATCGCTATCTGCGCCGGCTTGAGGCGATGATGCTGGTGGCCGACAAGGACGTCTCGCTGCTGCTCTCGGGCTCGGGAGACGTGCTCGAACCGGAGGGCGGCGTCATGGCGATCGGCTCCGGCGGCAATTACGCGCTGGCCGCCGCCCGCGCTCTGGCCGATACCGATCTCGACGCCGAGACCATCACCCGCCGCGCCCTGCAGATCGCCGCCGATATCTGCG
>NZ_DATGCW010000090.1:0-6452 GCF_035311605.1 Saliniramus sp. | reverse complement strand
TATCGGCCCCGTCACCGACGCCCTGCGCGCGGCGACGGGCGCGGATGCGCCGATCGTCTGCCCGGCCTTTCCCGGTGCGGCGCGCACGGTCTATCTCGGCCATCTCTTCGTTGGTGATCGCCTGCTGAGCGAGAGCCCGCTGCGCCATCACCCGCTCAATCCGATGCATGACCCCGATCTGGTGCGCGTCCTCGCCCGCCAGAGCGCGGGCGATGTCGGTCTCATCCCCTATGCCACTGTCGAGCAGGGCGCTGATGCCGTGGCGGAAGCCCGCGAAGCGCTCGCCCGTGCGGGCAAGATCGCGGCGATTGCTGATGCGCTGACCGACCGCCATCTGGAAATCCTCGGCGAAGCCGCCGCGCGCACACCCTTCTCCACCGGCGGATCCGGGCTGGGTGCAGGGATCGCTGCGGCACTCGTACGTGAGGGCCGCGCCGGACAGGGCAAATCCGAGACATTGCCTGCGATCGGTGGTCGTGGGGTGATTCTCTCGGGAAGCTGCTCGGTGGCGACGCTGGAGCAGATCGACCGGGCGGAGGAAGCCGGCATCGCCAGTTTGCGCCTCGATCCGATGCAGATCGTCGCCGAGCCGGATGCGACCTTCGAAGCGATCACCGGTTGGATCGCTCAGCAGGAGGGCGAGGCGCCCGTCCTGATCGCCGCAAGCGCGCCGCCGGATGTCGTGGCGAGTGTCCAGGAGCGCTTCGGGCGCGATGCGGCCGGGCATGCGATCGAGGCGCTTCTGGCGCGCTGCGCGACACATCTGGTGGAAAGCGGCGTACGACGCCTCGTCATTGCCGGCGGCGAGACATCCGGAGCCGTGACCGATGCACTGGGTATCGAAGCGCTGCTGATCGGGCCGGAAATCGCCCCGGGCGTGCCAGCCACGCACGCGCTCGGCGGGATCGCGGCGCCGCTCGGGCTCGTTTTGAAATCCGGCAATTTCGGCAGCCCCGATTTCTTCGCCAAAGCGCTTTCGGTTCTGGAGTAACCCCATGCATGCCCTCCCCGCCCCCCGCCTGCTGATCGCCGGCCAATGGATCGAGGCCGACAACCGCGAAACGATCCCCGTCATCGATCCGAGCGCGGGCGAGGCCTTCGCCGAGATCGCGCGCGGCGGCGCTGCGGATGTCGATGCCGCCGTTGCCGCCGCGCAGCAGGCGATGGAGGGGCCCTGGGGGCGCATGAGCGCGACAGAGCGTGGGCGCATCCTGCATCGGCTCTCGACCCTGATCGAACGCGAGGCCGAGCGGCTGGCGCATATCGAGGCGCGCGATGTCGGCAAGCCGCTCTCCCAGGCGCGGGCGGATGCGGCGGCCTGCGCGCGTTATTTCGAATTCTACGGCGCCGCCGCCGACAAGGTCCATGGCGACACCATCCCCTACCAGGACGGCTTTGCCGTGATGACCTGGTACGAGCCGCATGGCGTGACCGGGCATATCGTGCCGTGGAACTATCCGATGCAGATCATCGGGCGCAGCGTCGGCGCGGCGCTCGCCATGGGCAATGCCTGCGTGGTGAAACCCGGCGAGGACGCCTCGCTCACCGCCCTCATTCTGGGCGAGCTCTCCACCGAGGCGGGGCTGCCCGAAGGCGTTCTCAACATCGTCACCGGTTATGGCGCGGAGGCGGGTGCGGCGCTGGCAGTGCATCCGGGCGTGGCGCATATCTCGTTTACCGGCAGTGTCACGACGGGGGCGCTGGTGCAGCAGGCCGCCGGGCGCAACGTGATCCCGGTGACACTGGAGCTCGGCGGAAAATCGCCGCAGATCGTCTTCGCTGACGCCGATCTCGACGCCGCCCTGCCCTTTCTCGTACGCGCTGCGGTCCAGAATGCCGGCCAGACCTGCTCCGCCGGCTCGCGCGTTCTGATCGAGCGCCCGATCTTCGACCGCGTCGCCGGACTGATTGCCGAGCGCTTCAAGGACCTGCGCGTGGGCGCGGCGCTGACCGATCCCGATATCGGCCCGATCATCAACGAGAAGCAGCGTGCCGGCATCCGCGCCATGGTCGAGGCCGCGCAGGAAGCCGGCGCGCCGTTGCTGGCCGAGGGTGCGATCACACCCACATCGCCCGGCGGCGGATACTATGTGCGCCCCGCCCTGTTCGGCCCGGTCGATCCGCAGTCCGACCTCGCCCAGCGCGAGGTGTTCGGTCCGGTTCTGGCACTGATCCCGTTCGACGACGAGGCGGATGCGATCCGCATCGCCAACGGCACGGATTACGGCCTCGTCGCCGGCGTGTGGACGCGCGATGGCGGGCGGCAGATGCGGCTTGCGCGCAGGCTGAAGGCGGGGCAAGTCTTCGTGAACAATTACGGCGCCGGCGGCGGTGTCGAACTGCCCTTCGGCGGCGTCGGCAAATCCGGGCATGGCCGTGAGAAGGGCTTCGAGGCGCTCTACGGGTTTGCGCATCTCAAGACCGTCGCGGTCAAATACGAGTAGGGATCAGAGCATGAGCGATATGCGCGAGGCGATCGTCGCGGCCGCGAAGCGAATGGATGCGGCGGGGTTTGCACCCAACAAATCCGGCAACGTCTCCGCGCGCACGGATGGCGGCATGATGATCACGCCTTCCGGCCTGCCCTATGCGCGTATGACGCCGAACGACCTCGTCACCATGCGCCTCGACGGGACGGTGACGGGCGTCGGCAAACCCTCCTCGGAATGGCCCTTCCACGCCGCGATCTACGAGGCCCGCCCGGATGCGCAGGCGATCGTCCACACCCATAGCCCGAAGGCAACGGCGCTCGCCTGCGCACGCAAACCCATCCCCGCCTTCCACTACATGATCGCCTATTGCGGCGGCGCGGATGTGCGTTGTGCCGATTACGCCACCTTCGGCACGCCGGAACTCGCGCAATCCGTGGTGCGCGGGCTCGAAGATCGCAAGGCGGTGCTTCTGGCCAATCATGGCGTTGTGGCGCTCGGCGCAACCATTGAGGGCGCCTACAACATCGCGGCGGAGGTGGAAAACCTCGCCGGCGAATATCTCACCATCCTCGCCGCCGGGCTCGACCCCGTGATCCTCGACGAGGCCGAGATGGAGCGGGTCGCCGCGCGCTTCTCCGGCTACGGCAAGGTGGGGTAAGGCGGGTCTTGCCGGGCGATCCGACCGCTGCGATCAGATTTACAAGCGTCCCACCAGGCTCCGCAGAAGCTCGTGATAGGTCTCCTTCTTCATCAGAACCGCGTTGCTGCCGTTCGTGAGAAGATTGTTAGCCTGCCACGGGCCGTTGGGGTCCCCCGTGCCGCCGAACTGTCCGATGGTACAATCGAGGACATAGACGCCCTGGTTCGTCTGGATTTCCAGCACGTAATGCGCCCCGTTCGCGACAGCCTCCTGGGTGATCCGTTTGATCCCCGCCTGGCGAAGCTGGCCATAGGCATCGGCCGTGCATTCACCACACATGCCGATGAGATCCTCCGGACGCCGGGGCTGACACTCGTTCACCACCGGGAGGCTATGCACTGCATCGATGACGTCATTGAGGTCCGGAACACGGGCATTCAACTGCAGGGCGTCCATCACTGCTTGCCGGAGCGCGGATCCCACCTCCCCCGGGAGCTGGGCCAGGTTCCTGATCGTGTCGCCGATATGGCCCAGGCCGATGACGCCGCGCTGCACCATGTCGGTAAGGACATTCCACACCGTGTCGCGCACGATGCGCTGCTCATCTCTCGAGAGCGAGTTCCAACTGACACCGATTGAAGCCACGACGGCCATCGCCACCGCCGTAACCGTCCCCGCACCGATCGCCGGTGCGGCGAGCGGAAACGCGGCGATCTGATTGTCGGCCGGGCCGGTCAGGGCTTTCGACGGATTCGACGCGGTGTCGAAAGCTGCGGCAAACATGCCGTTATGCCCGGGGCTCTGGGGTGTGGCGATAGCTTTCGAAGGCGGTACGCTCGATGATGCAATCTGATTCATGGCTGCAAACCCAAAAAAGAAATGAATGACCCAAGATTATCCACTATAAATTGCATTGCAACATAAAATTATAAATATAATATATTATTATTTGAAAAAGGGCGCGCTATACATTGCCGAGAATGGCTTCGATATGCCGTTTCATCGCGTCCTTGCAGGCATCGCCGGCGGCCAGCACATCCTCTGCGCTGAAGAACTCGAGCACGAAAAAATGCGCGATATCCGGCTTGATGACGGCTTCCGGGCTCCGGCTTGCGAGCTTGGCGCGCACGATCGCCTCCTGCATGATCTGGATCGTGCCGATACCGAGCTCGAACCCGCCCGGCATCCGCTCCACATCCTCGGTCGGCCCGCCAGCAACATCGACGGCGATGACGTGATCGGCCTTGTCGAAGAGCAGATCGAAGGGCAGCGGGTTGACGATGCCGCCATCAATCAGCGTGCGCCCCTCATGTTGCACCGGCTTCACCACGCCGGGAATCGCCAGTGATGCAGCTACGGCAGGGCGCAGGGGCCCCTTCTCGAAGGTGACGCCCTCCCGGCGGAAGAAATCCGTCGTGGCCACGAGCAATGGCGTCTGAAGCTCTTCGAATGTCTCGGGGATTCCGTCTGGCCAGTAGATGTCGAGCAGCTTCTCGCCGTCGAGGGTGAAGAGGTTACCTTCACCCTTCAGGATATCGAAAATCCCCGCTGCGCGCGCATCCACGAGCCTTGCCATGGCGCGCGCACGGTCTCTGGCCTGGCTCAGAAGATATTCTCGCAGATCCTTTCCCGAAATCCCGGCGCAATAGGGTGCGCCGATGATGGCACCGATCGAGGCACCGGCGACGATATCGGGGCGCAGGCCGAGCTCGTCAAAAACTTCCAGCAACGGGATATGCGCGAGCCCGCGCGCACCGCCGGAGCCGAGAGCGAGACCGATCGTGGGGGTTGTCATGTGCTGCGCCTCCACGAGTGGCGATCAGTCGGCGGGGGTCATCAGGAAGGGTTCGAGAATTTCGAGCATGTCGCGCGGGTTCTCCTCGGCGAGGAAATGCCCCGAACGGATGCCGCCACCCTCGGCGCGCGGGGCAAAACTGTTGCGCCACACATCGAGCGCAGTAACCGATCCCGGCTCGTCGCTGCCCGAGAGATAGAACTCCCCCCAGATCACGCAGGTTTTCGCCAGAATGATTTTGCCGGAGGCAAGATCCGCCTCGTCCTGCGCGCGATCCACGGTGGCGCCGGCGCGGTAATCCTCACAAAAGGCGTGGATGCGCGAGGGATCGTTGGAGGCCTTGCGATAGGCCTGGAGCGCGCGCCGGTCGAAGGCATCGAGTGTGCCATCCTGCGTCCATCCGCTCATCAGTTTTTCGAAGAAAGCGATGGCATCCTTGCCGATTGCATCTTCCGGTTCGGGCTCGGCGCGGGAGAGAAACTCCCAATGCGCACCGGGTATCGCGCCGGATTCGATCCGCTCCCAGACCCGGATCGTGGGCAGGATGTCGATCAGGCCCAGATGCGTCAGCCGCCCCGGGTGCTCAAGCGCGAGCCGGTAGCCGACCCGCGCGCCGCGGTCATGCCCGACCAGCGCGAAGCGTGTATAGCCCAGATCCGACATCACCTTCACGGCATCGCGACCCATGGCGCGCTTGGAATAGGTCTCGTGCCCGCCATCGCCGTGCGGCGCACTCGACCAGCCGTATCCGCGCATATCCATCAGCACGACGTGATGGTTCTTCGCAAGCTGCCCCGCCACCCGGTGCCAGCAGACATGGGTCTGCGGGAAACCGTGCAGCAGCAGCACGGGCGTCCCCTCTCCGCCATGGCGGACAAAGACCTGCCCCTGCTCCGTGGCGAAGTAGCCGGATGCGAATCCGGGGAAGAAGTCGTGACTGTCGCTCATCGCTGACTGCTCTCCCTAACCATCGTCGCGCCGCAGCCCGTCACGTGTCAGGCGGCGACCCGCCGGGCCGCGCGCGCGTAGCCATCATGCAGATCAAGCATGCGCTCGCGCCAGGCATGCACCGGATCATCCGGCTCCAGCAGTTCGAAATGGCTGATGCAGCGTGCCCACATGAAGCCGCCGAACGCCGCGTAATCCGCGTAACCGGGCGCCTCACCGGCGAGATAGGGATACTCGGTCAGAACCATCCGCATGGGACGCAATGCCTTGCGGAAACCGTCGACCCGCTCCTCGCGCCCGGCGACGATGTCTTCCAGCTTGCGCCCGAAGCGCTTCTCACGGCTCTCACGGAAATAATGCTGCGATTGCGGATCGAGGCAGCTCCAGATGTCGTGAACGAGCAGCGTGATCATGCCCGGCAGCATCACCCCGTCGCACCAATGCGCGATGAACCGCGCCATCGCCTCGCCCTGCGCGCCCCCGAACAGGGCCGGAGCATCCGGGTAAGCGCGCTCGAGATAAAGGGCGATCTGCCAGGAATCGGAGACGACTGTGTCTCCATCGACCAGCACAGGCACCTTGTCCTGACCGGAAAAGGCGAGCGCCTCCTTCTCGGTGAAGCGCCAGGGCCTGCTTT
>NZ_DATGCW010000089.1:0-25075 GCF_035311605.1 Saliniramus sp. | reverse complement strand
ATCGAAACGCCCGGTATCAAGCACCTCCGCCATGGGCACGCGGGCGTAATCGGACTCGATCAGCTTGGCGTCCGGGTTGAGCGCGATGATGATCTTCCTCGCGAGATCGCGCTGCTCGGGGGTCGCATCGGAGACTTTATTCAGCACGATCGTATCGGCGAACTCGATCTGATCGACGAGAAGATCGACCAGCGTGCGGTCGTCTTGGTCGCCCGTAGTCTCGCCGCGATCGCGCAGGAAGTCGCTCGAGCCGTAATCGCGCAGGAGATTGATGCAATCGACCACGGTGACCATGGTGTCGAGCCGCGCCACATCGGAGAGGCTCTCGTCGTTCTCGTCGCGGAAATCGAAGGTCGCGGCCACGGGCAGGGGCTCGGCGATGCCGGTGCCCTCGATCAGGAGATAATCGTATTTGCCGGCTGCGGCAAGACGCTTCACCTCGGCGAGCAGATCGTCGCGCAGGGTGCAGCAGATGCAGCCATTGGTCATCTCGACGAGTTTCTCCTGCGTGCGCGAGAGATCCGCGCCGCCCTCGCGCACCAGATCGGCATCGATATTGACCTCGCTCATGTCGTTGACGATTACCGCCACACGCCGCCCCTCGCGGTTATTCAGCACATGGTTGAGCAGCGTCGTCTTGCCGGCGCCGAGAAAGCCGGAGAGGACGGTGACGGGCAGGCGGGTATCAGGGTTCATGAGTGTCTCCGCGAAGTCGGAAAGGTTCGAAGCTGGATATGTAACATTATAACGTAGTACGTTTGTCAAGTCCGCCATCCGCGCGCACGTGCTTGACCGCACGCACGGAAGCCGCGACTTCTATACGGGCTTCTTTTTCGGCGAATCAGGACAGCGCGTGAGCGACACAATCCGCATTCTCGGCCTTGATCCCGGCCTGCGTAATACCGGCTGGGGCATGATCGCCTCGACCGGGACGCAGCTCTCCTATATCGCCTCGGGGGTCGTCACCTCCGACGGCAAGGATGATCTCGCGAGCCGGCTTAAATCGCTGCATGACGGGATCTGGGAGATCGTGCGCGCTTATGCGCCCGACGAGGTCTCCGTCGAGGAGACTTTCGTGAATAAAGATGCGCAGGCCACCCTCAAGCTCGGCCATGCCCGCGCCATGTCGCTGCTGGTCCCGGCGCTCGCCGGTCTGCCTGTGGCGGAATATGGGGCCAACCAGGTCAAGAAGACCGTGGTCGGCGTCGGTCACGCGGACAAGAAGCAGGTCCAGGCCATGGTGCGCATCCTGCTGCCGAAATCGACCCCGCCCACCGCCGATGCGGCGGATGCGCTCGCCATCGCCATCGCCCATGCGCATCAGCGCAAGGCGCGCAATCTCGCCGCCGACATGGCGCGCCGCCCCGCCACGGGCACTGCCGGAGCCTGACCCCGCATGATCGGAAAGCTGAAAGGTGTCATCGATGCGATCGGCGAGGACCATCTTGTCCTCGACGTGCACGGGGTGGGCTATCTGGTGCATTGCTCCAGCCGTACCCTGCAGCGGCTCCCGGGCACAGGCGAGGCGGCGGTGCTCGCCATCGAGACGCATGTGCGCGAGGACATGATCCGCCTCTACGGCTTTCGCAGCGAGGCCGAACGGGAATGGTTCCGCCTGCTGCAGAGCGTGCAGGGGGTAGGCGCGAAGGTGGCGCTCGGCATTCTCGCCGTGCTGGAACCGGGCGAAGTCGCGCAGGCAGTGGCGAGCGGCGACAAGGCGGCGATCGCGCGCGGGCCCGGCGTAGGCCCGAAGCTCGCTGCGCGCATCATCTCCGAACTGAAGGACAAGGCCCCCGCCGCGACGCCGATCGATCCGTCCCTCGCGCGGGTCGCGGAAGCGGGATCGGAGGAAGGGGCGGCGCCATCCACCGTCGCCGATGCGGTCTCGGCGCTGGTCAATCTGGGCTATCCGCAGATGCAGGCCTCAGCCGCCGTGGCCGCCGCGATGAAATCCGCCGGTGAGGATGCCACGACGCAGGTACTGATCCGGCTGGGCTTGCGCGAACTCGCGCGCTGAGCGCCCCAGCGTCCGTCAATCGGCAGATTTCGGATTGCGCAGCACGACGAGATTGCCGGCAAGCGCGAGCGCCGCACCGAAGGCGGCGATCAAGGTCCAGCTATAGCCCTCCAGAACGGTCGAGGCCGAAAGGGCGGCGATGGGAAACATCACCGTGGCATAGCCGGCGCGACCGGGGCCGATCCGGCGTAGCAGACCGATATAGGCGGCGAATGCAATGATGGATGCAACAATCGCGAGGAAGACCAGCGAACCGAGGTAACGCAGGTTTGGTTCGATGATGAAGGCATGTCCCTGCGCCAGGCTGAGCCCGAAGAGGAAGACCACCCCATAGCTCATGCTCCAGGTGATCGCCGGAATCAGCGGCACGCCACGACTGCCGATCAGCCCGGAGACGATATTGCCCGTGGAAAAGCTCAGCGTGCCCAGAAGGCACAGGACGAGTCCCTTGGCGGCGGCCAGCGAGAAGCCCGATCCGGCAATCTCGGGCCAGTACAGCGCCGCGACTCCGATTACGCCCAGCAAACCGCCCAACGCCACACGCGGCGCGATCGGCTGGCGCAGGAAAAGCGCCGCCATCAGCGGATTGCCCACTGCCGCCAGCGAGAAAGCGACGGCGAGAAGACCGGAGGGGATGGTCATGCCGCCATAGTAATACATGATGAAATTGAACGAGAACATGGTCACGCCCACCGCGACGAAGGCTGCGTGCAGGCGAGCGGGGAATACGATCTGCTGGCGCGTGCCAAGCACCCAGCACCACATCACCGCTCCGGCGAGGAGGAAGCGCCAGAGCAGCGAGACCTCTGGCGCGACCACGCCCAGCTGCATGCGCAGGGCGATCCAGCTGAAGCCCCAGGAGCCGACGACGAGGGCATAGAGCGTCAGCGCCGTCGCATCGAAGGGGCGCAGATGCGCCGGCAGCTCCGCCGGTGCGCGGGCAGTCTCGGATTCGCTTCCGCTCATGCCGGATGGCCGGCGATGGTGGTCCGGCAATTCAATCGTGCCCCTCCCGCAGATAGCGCACGATGCCGGAGAAATCGACGGCCTCATTGCCAGCCCCGGCAAAGCGCTCGTAGATGGCGCGGGCGTGCTCGCCCAGCGGCGTCGTCGCCCCGCTTGTCTGCGATGCTTCCTGCGCGAGCCCGAGATCCTTGAGCATCAGCCCCGCCGCGAAGCCGGGTTTATAATCATTGTTGGCCGGGCTCGTCGGCACCGGGCCGGGAACCGGGCAATAGGTGGTGAGCGACCAGCACTGCCCGGATGAGGTGGATGCGACATCGAACAGGGCCTGATGCGACAGCCCGAGCTTCTCGGCAAGCACAAAGGCCTCGGCGACACCGATCATGGAGATGCCAAGGATCATGTTGTTACAGATCTTGGCCGCCTGGCCGGCCCCGGCCTCGCCGCAATGCACCGCCTTGCGGCCCATCTGCAGAAGGATCGGCTCGGCTTTCGCGAAGGCCTCCGGGGATCCGCCTGCCATGAAGGTCAGCGTCGCCGCCTGTGCGCCACCGACACCGCCGGATACCGGCGAATCGAGCGAAAGGCAGCGCCCCTTCGCGGCGATTGCATGCGCCTTGCGGGCGCTGTCGACATCGATGGTGGAGCAATCGATGACCAGCGTGCCGTCCCGCATCGCCGGCAGGATCGTGCCGAAGACCTCGACCACGTGCCGGCCGGCGGGCAGCATGGTGACGACCACCTCGGCGCCCGTGACGGCCGCAGCGGCATCGTCGGCGATCACCACGCCGGCTTCACGTGCCCCCTCGCAGGATTCCGCCGAGAGGTCAAAACCCGTCACCCGATGCCCGGCCCTGACCAGATTGGCCGCCATCGGCCCGCCCATATTGCCCAGCCCGATGAATCCGATCGTCGTCATTGCCATCCTCCCTGTTCTGTCTTGTCGTTATCGTCTTTTTGCTTGCGTCTCGCCGGGCAGGCAACCCCGCCGCCGATCAGCATGAAACCGTAGAACCACAGCATCCACGAGCCGAAGACTTTGTCGAGAGCCGGATCCAGGGCGGGAAAGAAGACCTGGAAATGCGAACCCACCGCCGCCATCACCAGCATGCCGGGTATCGCCACGAGCGCCGCCCCCCGCAATCCCCCGATCGCCACCATCATACGCCAGCGCGCGAGAACGATCCCGCTGACGAGTCCGGCGAGTCCGGCGAGCGTGAAATTGATCTGGAACGGGCGGCGCCCATCAAGAAAGAAGAGCGGCCCGAGCCAGAGGAAGATCACAAACAGCAGTATTGTCAGTCCGATGCCGACGGCGAGGGCGGTGAGGGCTGGGCGAATCATGATGTCTCCGGGGCGCTGTGACGGCCATGGTGGCGCGCGCGCCGATCTGCGCGGCAATTTGCCCGGCAAGGGAGATCCGATCAAGCCGGATGACAGCGGATACGCTACCTGCCGCGTGCGAGGTGCCTCGCACGCGGTGCTTCACCCTGCGCGTCGATTGTGCTCGACAACCGGCGCACATTGGGTTATGGCCCGGGCCTCAACTGAAAACAGGATGCCGAAATCCCGTATGCCGTGAGATCACGGTCATATAACGGCTGGAGCAAAAAGCGCCATGAACATCATCGAACAGCTCGAGAAGGAGCAGATCGAGAAGCTCGGCAAGGAAATCCCCGATTTCGACGCCGGCGATACGGTCATCGTCAATGTCCGCGTTCGTGAAGGCGAGCGCACCCGCGTGCAGGCCTATGAGGGCGTGTGCATCGCGCGCAATGGCGGCGGGCTCAACCAGAGCTTCACCGTCCGCAAGATTTCCTACGGCGAGGGCGTCGAGCGCGTCTTCCCGCTGTATTCCCCGCTGATCGAGTCGATCAAGCTGGTGCGTCGCGGCAAGGTCCGTCGCGCGAAGCTGTATTACCTGCGCGACCGTCGCGGCAAGTCCGCCCGCATCGCCGAGCGTGTCGACCGCAACCGCGTCTCGCGCAAGGATCGCATCGCCGCCGAGAAGGCCGCTGCCGCCGCAGCAGCCCAGGGCACGCCAGCGGCCGAATAAGGCGTATCCCGCCTTTTGCGAATTCCGGCGCGGCTTCCAGCGAGGTCGCGCCGTTTTTCGTTTTCCGCGCCCCACCCTGCGCATCCGCGCCATGCTTTCGCCCTTGATCGTCGTGAGAATGAGCGACTACAAGGATCACGACGGATTTTTGTCCGGCACGCGGGCCGTTTCGAAGCCGCAGCCGGCAGGACGAGGAGAGACCGAGGATGACGAAGCCCCGCACCATGTACGACAAGATCTGGGACGATCACGTCGTCGAGACCCAGCCCGACGGGACCTGCCTCATCTATATCGATCGCCATCTGGTGCACGAGGTGACCAGCCCGCAGGCATTCGAGGGGCTGCGCAATGCCGGGCGCAAGGTCCGCGCGCCGATGCGCACGCTGGCCGTCGTCGATCACAACGTCCCCACCACGGATCGCTCCGTCGGCATCGCCGACCCGGAAAGCCGCATCCAGGTCGAGACGCTGGCGCAGAACGCGGCTGATTTCGGCCTCGAATATTATGATGAGCGCGATGCGCGCCAGGGCATCGTGCATGTGGTCGGCCCCGAACAGGGCTTCACCCTGCCCGGCACCACCATCGTCTGCGGCGACAGCCACACCTCGACCCACGGCGCCTTCGGTGCGCTCGCCCAGGGTATCGGCACCTCGGAGGTCGAGCATGTGCTCGCCACCCAGACGCTGATCCAGAGCAAGGCGAAGAACATGCGCGTCATCGTCGACGGCAAATTGCCGAAGGGCGTGGGCGCGAAGGACATCATCCTCGCCATCATCGGCGAGATCGGGACGGCCGGTGGCACCGGCCACGTGATCGAATATGCCGGCGAGGCCATCCGCGAGCTCTCCATCGAGGGCCGGATGACGATCTGCAACATGTCGATCGAGGGCGGCGCCCGCGCCGGGCTGATCGCGCCCGACGAGAAGACCTACGCCTATCTGAAAGATCGCCCCAAGGCGCCCAAGGGCGAGGCCTGGGATCGCGCGGTCGCCTATTGGGAGAGCCTCAAGACCGATGACGGCGCCGTCTTCGACAAGGAGATCCGCCTCGATGCGGCCAATCTGCCGCCGATCGTCAGCTGGGGGACGAGCCCGGAGGACGTCATTTCCGTCACCGGCGAAGTGCCCGATCCCGATGATATCCCGGACGAGAACAAGCGCCGCTCGAAATGGCGGGCGCTCGAATACATGGATCTGAAGCCGGGCACGAAGATCACCGACATCAGGCTCGACCGCGTCTTCATCGGCTCGTGCACCAATGCCCGCATCGAGGATCTGCGCGCCGCCGCCGCCATCGTCGCGGGCCAGAAGGTCGCCGACCACGTCCAGGCCATGGTCGTGCCGGGGTCGGGGCTTGTGAAGCTGCAGGCCGAGGCGGAAGGGCTCGACAAGGTCTTCATCGAAGCCGGTTTCGAATGGCGCGAGCCCGGCTGCTCCATGTGTCTGGCCATGAATGCAGACCGGCTCGAGGCCGGCGAGCGCTGCGCCTCGACCTCGAACCGCAATTTCGAAGGCCGTCAGGGCTTCAAGGGCCGCACGCATCTGGTCTCGCCCTCCATGGCGGCGGCTGCCGCGATCGCGGGCCATTTCGTCGATATCCGTGAACTGGAGACGGCCGCTTACGCCATGTCGTGAGCCGGGCGTCCGCCTGATCGGATTTTTTTGCGCGCGGGGTGATGGTCAACCCGTGCGTTTTGATTTTGAGCAAGGCCCGCGCGAGCTGCGCCCCGCCCGAAAGGGCGGCTTGCGTCATGCGCGAACCGCGTTACCCTCAATGCGTTGTCATGCCGCAGCCGCGCTTGCGCTCGGAGGCGGCGCGGCGGTAATCGCTGGACACGCAACCAGGAGGGGAAAACCATGCTCGCAGCTTTGCACAAAACCACGCGCGGCAACCGCTGGCACCATGCGTCCGGGGGAATCCGCGCTGCCGGGTTTACGCTCGCCCTTGCGCTCGCCCTTGCGCTCGCAGCACCGCTCGCGCCGGCCCATGCGACGGAAGAAGCTGACGTCACCCGGGGCGAGGCGGCATACGAGGCCAATTGTGCCTCCTGCCACGCCGCCCCGGCACGCATCATCGCGCGCGTCGAAGGCACGGATGATGCGGAGAAGACAGAAGCGCTCGAAGCCTTCCTGCCCGATCACTATGCCGAGGACGACCAGGACCGCGCCGACATCATCGCCTATATGCTGAGCCTGTGAGGCGGCAGCTGTTTAGACGGAACACAATGGACTGAAAACGCCCGCCCTCATGCGTCCCCGGCTCTGGCCTCGATCGCTTCCATGTCCTCGTCGGAGAGGCCGAAATGGTGGCCGATCTCGTGAATGAGGACATGGGAGACGATGGCGCCGAGGGTTTCGTGGTGTTCGGTCCAGTAATCCAGGATCGGGCGGCGGTAGAGCCAGATCAGATTGGGTTCGTGACCGGCAGCGAACATGCCCTCGATGCCCCCGCCCTGGGCGAGCCCGATGCCCTGGAAGAGCCCGAGTATGTCGAAGGGCGATTCCGCCCCCAGTTCGCGCAGGACGTCGTCGGCGGGAAAATCGGCGACCTGGATGACGATCTCGCCGCATAGGCTGCGGAACGCCTCCGGCAGATCGGCGAAGGCGGCATCGGCAATCGTCTGGATCGCTGCCTGGTCGGGCGCCTTGAGATCGCTGTGATCATCCGCTTTCGGCATCATGAGCCTCACCAGTAGAAACCGTCATCGTAATGCGTGGCACGCGCCCGGCGCCGTTTGGCGGCTGCGCGGTTCATGGCTGCGACGGCACCGTTGATCTCGCCGCCGAAAAGATAGATCACCGCCAGGGTATACAGGAAGATCAATGCCATCATCGCTGTGGCGAGGCCGCCATAGGTGGTCGCATAGGCCTGAGGAAACTGGGCGAGATAGAAGCCGAAGACGAAACCGCCGAGCAGCCACAGAAACAATGTGACCGCCACGCCCGGCAGCACGCTCAGCAGGCTGCGTTCACCTGCTGCCAGATATTTGTGCGTGATCAGCAAGGCTGCGATAATGAGCAGGCTGGTCCCGCCCAGCCGCAGCAGATCGACGATTCGGGTGAAGTCGATCAGGGCCGGAAAATAATTCAAAAGCGTGCCCCATCCGAGCGGTCCGAGCACGATGCCGAAGGCGAAAGCCAGCATCACCGCGGCGCCGATGACCACATAGAAGATCGATTCGAGCCGTGTCACCACGAAGGAGCGGTTTTCGCGCACCCCATAGGCGCGGTTGAGCCCCACGCGCAGGGCTTCGATCCCGTTCGACGAGAAATAGAGCGAGAGCACCGCGCCGATGGTCAGCAGGTCACCACGCCATTCCGTGAGCACGTTGCGCACCTCCTGCGCGATTGGCTCACCGATCTCGCGCGGCAGGACCTGCAGGATCAGATCCGCGGCATCATCGGCGAGCGCACCGGCGCCGAAGAAACTCGCCAGCGCGGTCAGCAGAATCAGGAATGGAAAGAAGGAGAACAGGCCCGAAAGGGCGATATGGCTCGCGATCGCCCAGCCGTCATGCAGATTCATGCGGTTATAGGCGAGCAAGAGAATGGCGAAGCTCTGACGAAGGGCGTGCAAGGTCGATGATCTCCCTCACCGCAAATGGGCCACGCCGATCTCCGGTGCAAGCCTTTTGCGACCTGCGCATCCTGCAGGCGCGTGCATTGCGCGCCTGTGTATTGCATGCTTGTGCATGGGCGCGCGCCCCGCAACCTGCTACACCCTGCGCCGGAATGACGTCCGAGCGGAGGCGAAACATGATCGGACCGGCACGCGGCAATTCGGTGACACCGGCTGCGCGGGATCCGCTGGCGCAACTCGCACCGGTCCTGTTCGTGCTGATCTGGTCGACCGGCTTCATCATGGCGCGGCTGGTCGCGCCGCATGCCGATCCGCTGAGCTTTCTGGCTCTGCGCTATCTGCTCGTGATCGCGCTGCTCGCGCCCGTGGCCTGGTGGTTCGGGGCGCAATGGCCGGCCACGATACGCGACTGGCGCGACGGGCTGATCGCGGGCGTTCTCTTGCACGGAATCTATCTGGGCGGCGTCTTCTGGGCCGTCGATGGCGGGCTGCCGGCGGGGATTGCGGCGCTGATCGTGGGCTTGCAGCCGCTCGCCACCGCCATGCTCGTCGGGCTGACGCTCGGCGAGAAGGTCTCGCCCTTGCGCTGGCTCGGCATCGCCGTGGGTTTCGCCGGCGCTCTCCTCGTGATCCTGCCGCGTCTGGGCGTGGAGGCGGGCCTGCCGCCGGGACCGGTCGGGATCGTGCTGGTCGCGATGCTCTCGATCACGCTGGGCACGATCTGGCAGAAGCGCACCGGCGGCGCGCAGGATGTGCGCACCAATACGGTGGTTCATTTCGTCGGCGCGGCACTTGTCACGCTGCCGGTCGCGCTGCTCATCGAGGAGAACCGGGTGCCGATGATTCCGGATGTGATCTTCGGGCTGGCCTGGTCGGTGCTGGTGATGTCGATCGGCGGGGTATTCCTGCTGCTGGCGCTGATCCGGCGCGGCGCCGTGGCGGGGGTCGCGGCGCTGCTTTATCTGGTGCCGCCGTGTTCGGCGCTGATGGCATGGCTGTTCTTCGGCGAGACCCTCGCCCCGGTGCAGATCGCCGGCATGGCGATTGCCGCGATCGGTGTCGCCATCGCCAGCCGCGCCCACTCGTGATCGCGCGGCCCGGCACACGACGAAGGGCGGTGTTTGCGTGCGCGGGGGCTTTGGCTATGATCTGCGCAAAGCGTCGCCAGGGCGCAAACAAACGGGCGTCCGACCCGCCGGCAGGAAACGCGAGGAACCATGTTCGCCCTCAACGAGGACCAGAACGCCATCCGGGAGATGGCCGAGAGCTTCGCCGCCGAGCGGCTGGCGCCGGATGCAGTGCGCTGGGACGAGGAGAAACATTTCCCCATCGACGTCATGCGCGAGGCCGCCGCACTGGGCATGGGCGGCGTCTATGTCAGCGAGAATGTCGGCGGGTCGGGCCTCACCCGACTCGACGCGGCGCTGATCTTCGAGGCGCTGGCCAGGGGCTGCCCCACGGTCTCGGCCTATATTTCGATCCACAACATGTCCGCCTGGATGATCGACCGTTACGGCAATGACGACCAGCGCCGGCAATGGCTGCCGGGCCTGTGCAGCATGGATCTGCTGGCCTCCTACTGCCTCACCGAACCGGGCGCGGGTTCTGACGCCGCCGCGCTCAAGACCCGCGCCGTGCGCGCGGGCGATGATTACATCGTCAACGGCGTGAAGCAGTTCATCTCCGGCGCCGGCACCTCCGATCTCTACGTCACCATGGTGCGCACCGGTGCCGAGGGTGCCGGCGGGATCTCGACGCTCGTCGTCGACAAGGACACGCCGGGTCTGAGCTTTGGCGCGGAAGAGAGGAAGATGGGCTGGAATGCCCAGCCGACGCGGCAGGTCATCTTCGAGGATGCGCGCGTGCCGGTGACCAACCGTCTCGGCGACGAGGGGATCGGCTTTCGCATCGCCATGGCCGGCCTTGATGGCGGGCGGCTCAATATCGGCGCCTGCTCACTGGGCGGCGCGCAGGCCGCGCTCGAGCGCAGCCTCGACTATATGCGTGAGCGCAAGGCCTTCGGGCGCGCCATCGCGCAGTTCCAGGCCCTGCAATTCACACTCGCCGACATGGCGACCGAGCTCGAATGCGCACGCACGTTCCTCTGGCGCGCGGCTGCCGCTCTCGATGCTAAGACACCCGATGCCACGCGGCTGTGCGCCATGGCCAAACGCATCGCCACGGATACCGGCTTTGACGTGGCCAACAAGGCATTGCAGCTCCATGGCGGCTATGGCTACCTCGCCGATTACGGGATCGAGAAGATCGTGCGCGATCTGCGCGTGCACCAGATTCTGGAAGGCACCAACGAAATCATGCGCATGATCGTCGCGCGCGATCTGATCGGGCGCTGAGCCAGCACCAGAGAGCGCGTGCGCAAGATGCGCGCCGATGAGGGGAGACGAGTATGAGCCAGTTCTTCGATTCGCGCGAGACGCGCCGGGCCGCCGATCGCGAGGCCGAACTCTTCACCCGCCTGCCTCAGGCACTCGATGCGGCCATGCGGGCGCCGGCCTATGCACGCCATCTGGGCGAGATCGAGATCGAGACCATCACCGATCGCGTGGCGCTCGCGCATCTGCCCATCCTGCGCAAGAGCGACCTGCCAGCCCTGCAGAAACAGGCCCTGCCCTTCGGCGGCCTGGTGCCGGCTTCGCCGGGCGCCTTCGGTCGCCTGTTCACCTCGCCGGGCCCGATCTACGAGCCCGAGGGGCGCGAGGACGATCCGTGGCGCGCCGCGCGCGGGCTGCATGCGATGGGGCTGCGCCCCGGCGACATCGTGCTCAACACCTTCTCCTATCATATGACGCCAGGCGGCTTCCTGATGGATTCCGGTGCGCGTGCGCTCGGCTGCGCCGTGATCCCCGCCGGCCCGGGCAACACGGAAGCGCAGCTCGATCTGATCGAGGCGTTTCGCCCCAACGTCTATGCCGGCACACCGGATTTCCTGAAGATCCTGCTCGATGCCGCCGCCGAGAAGGGGCGCGACGTCTCCTCGATCAGGAAGGCCGGCGTTTCCGGCGCCGCCTTCCCGAAATCGCTCCAGGCCGCCTTCGCCGCGGGCGGGATCGTGGCGCATCAGGCCTATGCCACGGCGGATATCGGCTTCATCGCCTATGAGAGCGGCACGCATGACGGGCTCGTGGTCAACGAGGACATCATTCTGGAAATCGTGCGCCCCGGCACCGGCGATCCGGTGGCACCCGGCGAGGTCGGCGAGATCGTGGTCACCACCATCGACCAGCATCATCCGGTGATCCGGCTTGCTCTGGGGGATCTCACCGCGCAGATGGATGAGCCGAGCCCCTGCGGGCGCACCAATATCCGCATCCGCGGCTGGATGGGGCGCGCCGATCAGACCACCAAGGTCAAGGGGATGTTCGTGCGCCCCGAGCAGATCGCCGCCGTGCTTGCCGTGCATCCCGAAATCGTCAAGGCCCGCCTCGTCGTCACCCGCGAGGGCGAGAGCGATGCGATGACGCTGCAATGCGAAACCGAGAACGGCGACGATGCGCTGGCGCAGGCAGCCGGCGCGAGCCTCCAGAACATCCTCAAGCTGCGCGGCAGGATCGATTTTACCGCCCCGGGCAGCCTGCCCAATGACGGCAAGGTGATTGCGGATGAGCGCAGCTACGACTGAGCTTTACGCCTGCACTTCGCGCAAGGCCTCGAGGAACACGTCACCGTAGCGGGTGAGCTTGGCCTGGCCGACGCCATGGCAGGCGGAGAGTTCGGTGCGGTCGCGCGGGCGCGTCAAAGCCATGTCGACGAGTGAGCGGTCGGTGAAGATCACATAAGCCGGCACTTCCTGCTCGCGGGCGAGCTGCATGCGCAGCGCCTTGAGCCGGGCGAGCACGGGATCGTCCGGGGCGATGCCTGATTCGGCGATGGCCCCGGCGCGGCGCTGCTTCTCACCCTTGCCGCTTTTGCCGCCCTCCAGCACGTCCGAGCGCAGGGTCACCGTCTCCCGCCCGCGCAGGACGGCATCGCCACGCTCAGTGATGCGCCAGCGTCCGTGGTCGTCAATGGCGATCTGGACGAGCCCGGCAGCGTAGATCTGGCGCATCAGGGAGCGCCAGGCCTGTTTGGGGCGATCCTTGCCGACGCCGAAGGTCTTGAGCCCGTGATGACCGTGGCGGCGAACCTGCTCGCTGTCCTCGCCCACGAGGATCGCGACGATATGCTCGGCGCCGAAACGCTCGCCGGTGCGGGCGATGGCGGAAAGGATCTTCTGCGCCTCGATTGTGGCATCGAAGCGCGTCACCCCGCCCAGACACAGATCGCAATGGCCGCAGGGCTCGGCGCCCTCGCCGAAATAGGAGAGCAGTGTCTGCCTGCGGCACTGGGGCGCCTCGCAGAGCGAGACCAGTGCGTCGAGGCGCTGGCGCTCGATGCGTTTCTGCTCGTCGGAAGCGTTGGATTCCTCGATCTGCGTGCGGCGCAGGCGAATATCCTCCAGTCCGTAGAGCGTGAGCGTGTCGGCGGGGGCACCGTCGCGCCCGGCGCGACCGATCTCCTGGTAATAGGCCTCGATGGATTTGGGCAGCGCCGCATGCACGACGAAACGCACATCGGGCTTGTCGATCCCCATGCCGAAGGCGACCGTCGCCACCATGACGATCCCGTCCTCGCGCAGGAACCGGTCCTGGCGGCGGGAGCGTTCCTGCGATTCGATGCCCGCATGATAGGCCAGCGCCGTGACGCCCTTGTCCGAGAGCGTCTGCGCCAGCGTCTCCGTCGCCTTGCGCGAGGCGCAATAGACAATGCCGCTCTCGCCGCGATGCTTTTCCAGAAAGCGCAGGATCTGGCGGCTGCGGTCGGTGCGCGGCTCCATGGCGAGATAGAGATTGGGCCGGTCGAAGCCATGGACGAACGTCGTCGGCTCCTGCGTGAAGAGCTGGCCGGCAATATCGCCGCGTGTCGCGATATCGGCGGTGGCGGTGAGCGCGATGGTCTGAATGTTGCCGAGCCGCTTGCGGACATCGCCGAGAGCCGCATATTCCGGCCGGAAATCATGGCCCCATTGCGAGACGCAATGGGCCTCGTCGATGGCAAGCAGGCGGGCGCCGGATCGCGCCAGCCATTCCGCCGTGCCGTTGTTCACCAGCCGCTCGGGCGAGATATAGAGTAGCCGCAGCGCGCCGGCACGCAGGGCGTCGCGAACGCGATCGTTCTCTTCCTGGTCGTTGGCGGAATTGAGCGCACCCGCCGCGACGCCGTTGGTGCGCAATTGCGCCACCTGGTCGCGCATCAGCGCGATCAGCGGCGAGACCACCACGGTAAGCCCTTCGCGTACCAGAGCGGGAAGCTGGTAGCACATGGATTTGCCAGCGCCGGTGGGCATCACCGCGAGCACGTCGTGCCCCGCCAGCACGGCGGCGATGACCTCGTCCTGGCCCGGGCGGAAGTCGGGATAGCCGAAGGTCTCGCGCATGGCTGCGCGGGCCGTGTCGAGGGAATGTGACGAATCAGATGCGGGCGCCATCATGGCGACTGGATAGAGGGTTTCGCCCGCCGATGAAATCACCGGCGGGCGGGCGACCGGGATTTTCCGTGGAAGACCATTTTCCGTGGAAGAATGCCCGGTCGTCGATCGCTCCCGTCAATCGAGCGCCACGACGCATTTGCCGCGATTGCGCCCGGCCAGGAGCCCGATCAGCGCCTGGGGTGCGTTTTCCAGCCCCGTGACGACATCTTCCAGCCCGACGATTTCGCCCTTGCCGACGAGCGGGGCGACTTCGCCCAGAAAATCAGAATAGCGGGCGAAGTGGTCGGAAACGATGAATCCGCGCAGGGAAAGCCTTTGCACCAGGACCTGGCGCATGACCCGCGCGAGCGGGCTCGCATCCGGCGCGGGCCCGCTTTCATTGTAATGGGCGATCAGGCCGCAGACGGGGATGCGGGCGAAATCGTTGAGAAGCGGCAGGACCGCTTCGAGAACCGGACCGCCGATATTCTCGAAGTAGACGTCGATCCCGTCCGGACAGGCATCGGCGAGGCGCTCGGCGAAATCGGGATCACGATGGTCGATCGCCACATCGAAACCGAAGGTCTCGCGTGCCAGCGCAGATTTCTCCGCCCCGCCGGCAATGGCAACGGTGCGCGCGCCGGCGCGTTTGGCAAGCTGCCCGACCATGGAGCCGACCGGGCCCGTCGCCGCGCCGACGACGAGGGTCTCGCCCGCCTTCACGCCGCCCACGAGATCGAGCCCGATCCAGGCGGTGAAACCGGGCATGCCCATCATGCCGAGCCAGGCCGGCGCCCGGATGCGCTCAGGATCGATGCGCCGGACCATCTTCGCCGGCAGGAGCGCGTAATCCTGCCAACCGCCGGAGCCGATGACGCTGTCGCCCGGTGTGAAATCGGCGCTGCCGGAGGCCACGACCTCGCCGATGGTCTGCCCGCCCAGGGTTTCGCCGAGTTCATAGGGCGGCACGTAGGATTTCGCGTCATCCATGCGCAGGCGCATATAGGGATCGAGCGAGAGATGGCGGTTGCGGATGAGCACCATGTCGGGCGGCGCAGAGGCCTCGATCTCGTGTGTTTCCAGTCGGAAATCGTCGGGGGAGGGCTCTCCCTTCGGACGGGCAGCGAGGACCCAGCGGCGGTTCTTCGGCATATGGCTTTCTCCCTTGGCGCTTCGTCTGCGGCACGCAAAGCGCGCATCCCGTTCAGGCGATGCGCTTGCTTCATCCGGTCAGGATAGGTCATATCGCCGTGGATTTCGCCCATTGGCTGCGCGTTTTCGCAGGCGCAACAATTGACGCAGGCTGACGGGCGCCATATGCAACCGTGGCATTCCGGACATCATCCTCGAGACGGGCGAGATCGACATGACCCATTCCCCTGACCAGAAGCCGCCCGAAACCGGTTCGCGTCCTGCAGAAGTGATGCAGACCCTCGACCTCGCCCGCATCGCCCTGTTCGCGGCGATCATCGCAGCACTCGGCCTCGTCCCGGCGATCCCGATCCCGTTCCTGCCCGTGCCGATCACGGCGCAGACGCTGGGCGTGATGCTCGCCGGCGCAGTGCTGGGCAGCTGGCGCGGCATGCTGGCCGTCCTCGTCTTTCTCGCCCTCGGCGCTGTCGGAATGCCGGTTTTCCCCGGCGGTCGCGGCGGGCTCTCGGTCTTCATGGGACCGACTGCCGGCTTTGTTTTCTCCTGGCCGGTCGGTGCCTTCGTCATCGGCTGGCTTATGGAGCGTTTCGGGCGTGAAGGATCGTTCATTTCCGCATTCCTTGCGAGCATCGTGGGCGGTATCGTCGTGATCTATGCAGGCGGCATCGCCTGGCTCGCCATCGTCTACGAGACGCCGTTCTGGGCAGCGACGACGGGCTCGCTGGCCTTTGTGCCGGGTGATCTGATCAAGGCGGCAGCGGCGGCTTCTGTTGCCAGCAGCGTACACCGGGTCTATCCGACTCTGGGACGCGCCGGCGGCTGATTGGGCGCGCCGGCTGCGCGCGATACGGGAGACGACGCGATGAAGATCCTGCTGATCGGTTCCGGCGGTCGCGAGCATGCGCTCGCCCACGGTCTCGCCGCCAGTCCGCTCTGCGAGAAGCTCTTCATTGCCCCCGGCAATCCCGGGACGGCGGCACTGGGTGAGAACCACGATCTGCCGCTTTCCGATCATGCGGCGATGCGCGCCTTCTGTGACGCGCAAGCGGTCGATCTCGTCGTGATCGGCCCGGAAGCGCCGCTGGTCGACGGGCTCGTCGACAGCCTGACCGATGCCGGCATCGCCTGTTTCGGCCCGCGCCGCGCCGCCGCGCAGCTCGAAGGCTCCAAGGCCTTTACCAAGGAGATCTGCGCCGCGAACGGCATTCCCACCGCCGGCCATGCCCGTTGCGATGATCGCGAGAGCGCCATGGCGGAGATCCGCCGGCGCGGGGCGCCGATCGTGATCAAGGCCGACGGGCTCGCCGCCGGCAAGGGCGTCGTCGTGGCCATGAGCATGGCGGAGGCGCAGACAGCGGTGGATTTCATGTTCGCCGGCGGTCTGGGCGATGCGGGCACCAGCGTGGTGATCGAGGATTATCTCGAAGGCGAGGAGGCGAGCTTCTTCGCCATCTGTGACGGCAAGACGGCCCTGCCGCTCGCCTCGGCGCAGGATCACAAACGCGCCTTCGACGGCGACACCGGCCCCAATACCGGCGGCATGGGCGCTTATTCCCCGGCGCCGGTGATGACCCCGGCGCGCGAGGCGCAGGTCATGCGCGAAATCATCGAGCCGACCCTGCGCGCCATGGCTGGCCGCGGCACGCCGTTCACCGGCATTCTCTATGCCGGGCTGATGATCACGGCCTCCGGCCCGCAGCTGATCGAATACAATGTGCGCTTCGGTGATCCGGAGACGCAGGTGCTGATCCCGCGCCTCGAAAGCGATCTCGCCATGCTCTTCATGGCGGCGGCCCACGGCAAGCTCGCCGCCTTGCCGCCTTTGCGCTGGCGCGAGGAAGCCGCGCTGACCGTGGTCCTCGCCACGCGCGGCTATCCCGGCAAGGTGGAGAACGGCAGCGTCATTCGTGGCGTCGATGCGGCGGGTGCGCTGCCCGATACCCTCGTCTTCCATGCCGCTACGCGTCACAGCGCCGGCGCACTCACCGCCCATGGCGGGCGCGTGCTCGCCGTGACAGGGCTCGGTGCGGATGTGGCGCAGGCACGCGAGCGGGCCTATCGCGGCGTCGCGGCGATCGACTGGCCCGAAGGCTTCTGCCGCTCCGATATCGGCTGGCGGGCGCTTTCGCGCGACGGTGACGAGGCGTGAGGCAGGACGCCTGAAAGACATCCGGATCGGATTTCCCCAGATTTCTGCAAGATGCGCACAGGATGGCGGCATGCGCGCGGATCGATTCACAAGACTCCGCTTCCGAAGCCTCGCACGTGCGCGCCCCGGCAAAACAGGCGTTTGGCGGGCATTCCGGCGCGATTTCGCCGCGACGGACCCTCCAGCGATATCGCCATGGCGAACCCGAATGCTGTCGATAGACGCTTCACGGCTCCGGAAAGCACTTTGATCGACGCAAGTTGCGCGGGATATAGTCGAGATGAAGGTGATTCGTGCCTGCGGCGGCATCCGCCGGGGGGTTGCGTGGCCTTCAAGCGCCGGCTGCGCGCATCGGTGATGCGTCTTGCCCAAAACGACCGCCTGCACGCGTTTCGATGGATGACCATGACCCCGCTGCTGCTTCACGAAGACCGTGCCGAACACCCGCTCGACGAGGTCGAGCGCCTCGCAGCGAACGAACATTGGGTCTTCGAGCGCTTCGATGCGGACGAGATGTGCGTCTCGGTCTCCGGGCAATGGGCCGATTACCAGATCGCCTTCACCTGGATCCCGGAAGTCGAGGCCCTGCACATCGCCTGCGCCTTCGATCTCAAGGTACAGGAGCGCCGGCGCACGGAGCTTTTGCATCTCGTCTCGATGATCAACGAGCAGCTCTGGGTCGGGCATTTCGATCTCTGGGGCGCCGAGCAGGTGGCGATGTATCGCCATGCGCTGCTCCTGACCGGCGGCACCATGCCGGCCCGTGCACAATGCGAAATGCTGATGAAGTCGGCAATCGATGCCTGCGAGCGGCATTATCAGGCTTTCCAGTTCGTGCTCTGGGCGGGAAAATCCGCGCGCGAGGCACTGGACAGCGTGCTCTTCGAGACCGAAGGTGAGGCCTGATAACGCGTTTCGGCGCGCATCCGCCCGCGGGACGGATCGCAGCGCGCACAATGGGAGCAAAACGCCATGACTGTCGCGATGATTGGTGAAGCGCAGAATCTGCCTGCTTCAATCTTGCTGGTAGGCGGGGGCAAGATGGGAGGCGCCATGCTCGAAGGCTGGCTCAAGGTCGGCCTTCCCGGCTCTGCCGCCACTGTGATCGATCCCCATCCCGGCCCCGATCTGCAGCAGCTCTGCGCCGCCAGGGGGGTCGCGCTCAATCCTGCCAGCGACACGATCGCACCGCCGGAGGCGCTGGTTCTCGCGATCAAGCCGCAGGTGCTCGGTGAAGTCGGCCCGCAGATCGCGCCATTGGTCGATTCCCGCACGACGCTGATATCCGTTCTGGCCGGCAAGACCATCGCCAATCTGGACGCGGCGATACCCGGCTGCGGCGGTATCGTACGCTCGATCCCCAATCTGCCGGCGGCCATCGCGCAAGGCGCCACCGGTGCCTGCACCTCGCCGGGCCTCGCAGAAGAGCGCCGCGCCATGGCGGATGCGCTTCTGGGTGCGATCGGTGTCGTCGCCTGGGTCGAGGACGAGGGTCTGATCGATGCCTGCACGGCGGTATCGGGCTCCGGCCCGGCCTATGTCTTCCTGCTGGCGGAGGAACTCGCCCGCGCCGGCATTGATGCCGGGCTGCCGGAAGAGCTCGCCCAGAAGCTCGCGCGCGCCACGGTCGCAGGCGCCGGCGCCATGCTCGCGCAAAGCCCGCTGCCGTCGGGAACCCTGCGCGAGAACGTCACCTCCAAGGGCGGCACCACGGCCGCTGCGCTGGACGTGCTGATGGCGGAAAACGGCTTTCGACCGCTGCTGCGCGATGCCGTGGCCGCCGCGAAACGCCGCGCCGGCGCGCTTTCAGGCTGACCCGCATGCCTTTGAGGCACCCGCCTTTTGCGCGCGATCCCCTACACAGAGGCCAAAGCTGCGTTATCATAGCATTCTTCAGCAGCGCAGCGTGACGGGAGAACGGAATGGCGACCAGCAAGAAGAAACCGGGACGCGACGATATCGTCGAGGCGACCATGGCGCTCGCTGCGGAGCGCCCATGGGATGACATCGAACTCGGCGATATTGCCGAAGCGGCAGGCATTACGCTGGCGGATCTGCGTGAGTCGTTCCCCTCCAAGGGCGCCGTGCTCGGTGGCTTCGCCCGCAAGATCGACATGGCAGTGCTCGCCGGCAATTCCGATGATCTGATCGGAGAACCTGCCCGCGAAAGGCTGTTCGACGTCTATATGCGCTATCTTGATGCGCTGGCGCCCTACAAAGTCGCCCTGCGGCGCATCGCCGTCGCCGTGCGGCGCGAGCCGCTGACCCTGGCCGCGCTCAACCAGGTCGCACTGAACTCGCATCGCTACATGCTGGCAGCAGCGCATATTCCCACCGAGGATGCCCTCGGCCCGATCAAGCTTCAGGGCTCCGTCCTGACCATGGCGCGTGTGCTGGAAACCTGGCTCGAGGATGATGCGCCGGAACTGGCGCAGACCATGGCGCGGCTCGACCGCGAACTCGGTCGCGCAGAGCGCTTCATGGAGCGTGCCGAAGATTTCCACCGTGTCACCGCGCCGTTCCGCGCGATCGGCCAGGCGATCATGGAGGGCGGCGCGCGCATGCGCCAGCGCCGCCGTGACGGCGGATATGGTGAGGATGACGGCGCGGATGCGGGGCCGGATGCGGGGATCGACCGTCCCGGCGAGGATCGCGATCCCGCCGCAGCGATCTGACACGCGCGAGTCAGGGAAAGGCGGGTGTGCTCATGGCGGAGCACGACGAGGTTCAGGCATTGATCGGTTTCGAGGATTTCCTCGTGGTCGATATCCGCGTCGGGCGGATCGTCGCGGCGGAGCCGTTCCCGGAGGCGCGCAAGCCCGCCTTCAAGCTGACCATCGATTTTGGCCCGCTGATCGGCACCAGGCGCTCCTCCGCCCAGATCACACGCAACCATGCGCTGGAGGATCTGCCGGGGATGCTGGTGCTCGCGGTGGTCAACTTCCCGCCACGCCAGATCGGGCCGATGATGTCGGAAGTGCTTACCCTCGGCGTGCCCGATGCCGATGGTGAAGTCGTGCTGATCACGCCGGCGAAAGATGCGAAAATCGGCGGGCGCCTCTACTGAAGCGTTTCGCACCGTTCCCGGTCGCGCGACCGCTCCCCCGGCCATCATTGCAATGCGTCTTGGCCTTGCGGCTGCAAGCGGGTTAGGCTGTCGTTGAACCGGCCATCGCCAACGCAGCCGGAGCGGCTGAAACGGGGGGAAGGCGTCCGCCATGATTGCAGGCTGGGTCGTCGTCGGAACGGCCCTGATCTATCTCTGCCTGCTCTTCGCCGTTGCCTTCTGGGGTGACCGGCAGGGCAAGCGCGTGCTGGATGGCGGCCTGCGCGCCACCATCTACGCGCTCGGCCTCGCCGTCTATTGCACCTCCTGGACCTTCTTCGGCTCGGTCGGGCTCGCCACGAATTCGGGACTCGATTTCCTCGCCGTCTATCTCGGGCCGATCCTGGTCATCGGCCTCGGCTACAAGCTGGTCCAGCGCATCGTCAGTATCGCCAAGGCGCAGAACATCACCTCCGTGGCGGATTTCGTTGCCGCGCGCTACGGCAAGAGCGAGCGCGTCGCCGCCATCGTCAGCCTGATCGCGGTGGTCGGCTCGGTGCCCTACATCGCCCTGCAGCTCAAGGCCGTTTCCTCTTCGCTCAACGTCTTTCTGGCAAACGATGCACAGGAGACGCTGGCGCCCGCAATGGTCACTCCATTCGGCGATCTCGCCCTGCTGGTCGCCATCGTGCTGGCGATCTTCGCCGTCGGCTTCGGCGCGCGCCATGCCGACGCGACGGAACACCAGAACGGGCTGGTTCTCGCGATCTCGCTGGAATCGGGGGTGAAGCTCGTCGCCTTCCTGATGGTGGGCTATTACGTCACCTTCCACATGTTTGGTGGTGTCGACGACATCATGGGGCGGGTCGAGGACATCCAGGGCGGCGCGCTCGACGTCTTCGACCGCACCTCCGGACCCGGCGCCTTCCTCACCATCGTCGCCCTGTCGGGCATGGCGATCCTGATGTTGCCGCGCCAGTTTCATGTCGGTGTCGTCGAGAACCGCTCGCTCTCCGATGTGGCCCGTGCCGCCTGGCTGTTTCCGCTCTACCTGATCCTGATCAACATTTTCGTCGTGCCCCTCGCCGTGGCCGGCTATGCGACTTTCGCATCCGGCGAGATCGACCGGGACATGACGGTGCTCGCCCTGCCGCTGGCGGCGGGGGCCCGGGAGATGGCGCTGATCGCCTTTCTGGGCGGCCTCTCGGCGGCAACGGCCATGGTGATCGTGGAATCGGTGGCGCTCGCCATCATGATCTCGAACCATCTGGTGATCCCGCTGATGCTGCGCCGTCGCGGCGCCGTGCCGGAAGGAGAAGCCGCAGGGCGCACCCTCCCGCACGATCTGGGCGGGATGGTGCTCGGCGTACGCCGCATCGCCATCTTCGTCGTCATCCTGCTCGGCTATGTCTATTTCCGCGCCGCCGGCGATGCGGCCCTCGCGGCGATCGGACTGCTATCGTTTGCCGCCGTGGCCCAGATCGCACCGGCCTTTCTCGGCGGAATGATCTGGCGGCGGGGTACGGCTGCGGGCGCCGTCGCGGGCCTGACGCTCGGTTTCGCCGTCTGGGTCTACACCCTGCTCCTGCCCTCGATCGCCTGGGAGGCCCGCCCCTTCGCCGATCTGATCGCCCATGGCCCGTTCGGGTTCGCCTGGCTGCGCCCGACCGCGCTGTTTGGTCTCGAATTGCCGCAATTGACGCATGGCGTGCTCTGGAGCCTCGGGGTCAACCTCGGCGCCTATATCACCGTCTCGCTGATGCGGCCCACCACATCGCTCGAACGCATGCAGGCCGATGCCTTCATCGGCGAGGCGAACACACCGGCTGCGCAGTCCTTCCGGCTGTTTCGTACCGCCGTCACCGTGGCCGAGCTGCAGGCGACCGTGGCGCGCTATCTGGGCGAGGAACGCGCCACGCGCTCCTTCGAAGGTTTCGCGCGCATGCGCGGGGTTGATCTTGCGCGCATGGGCCCGGCCGATATCCATCTCTTGCGTTATGCCGAGCATCTGCTGGCCTCGGCGATCGGCGCGGCATCGGCACGCCTTGCCCTGTCACTCGTGCTCAAGCGCCGCAACGTCTCGACCCGCGATGCGCTGAAACTGCTCGATGACGCCTCGGCCGCCATCCAGTACAACCGTGATCTGCTCCAGCACGCCCTCGACCATGCCCGCCAGGGCATCACCGTGCTCGATTCGGATCTGCACCTGCTATGCTGGAACCAGGCCTTCGTCGATCTCTACGAGTTGCCGCCGGAATTCGTGCGTGTCGGCATCTCTCTGGGCGAGATCGTACGCTTCAATGCCGCACGCGGGGCCTATGGGCCGGGGGCGATGGATGAGCAGATCGCAGCGCGCATCGACAGCTTCATCCATGAAACCGAGCCCGTGCGGCTGCGGCTCTACCCCAATGAACGCGTCATCGAGATCCGGACCAACCCGCTGCCCGATGGCGGTTTCGTCACCACCTATACCGACGTGACCGAGGCCGTTGCAGCGGAAGAAGCGCAGGCTCGTGTCGCGGAAGAGCTGGAGCGACGGGTGCGCGAACGCACGGAGGAACTCACCCGCCTCAATGCGGCACTGACCCAGGCCAAGGCGGAAGCCGAGGAAGCCAATGCCTCCAAGACACAGTTCCTGGCCGCGGCGAGCCACGACATCCTGCAGCCGCTCAACGCTGCGCGACTCTACGCGACGGCGATGGTGGAGCGCAATCGCGATGGCCATGATGCCTCCGGCACGCAAGCGGCAAACAGCGGCACGGGCGAACTCGCCGAAAACGTCAACGCCTCGCTGGATGCGGTCGAGGAGATCCTCACGGCGCTGCTCGATATCTCGCGGCTGGATACGGGCGCGCTCAAGCCGGAATACGCGGTCTTTCGCCTCGATTCCTTCCTGCATCAGCTCGCCAGGGAATTCGAACCTTCGGCGGCGGCGAAGGGGTTGCGGCTGCGCTTCATCGCCCCTGCGGTCAGTATACGTTCAGATCGCAAACTGCTGCGCCGCCTGATGCAGAATCTGATCTCCAATGCGATCAAATATACGCCCTCCGGCAAGATTCTCGTCGGCGCGCGTCGGCGCGGCGGCAGATTGACCCTGCAGGTTCACGATACGGGACTGGGCATTCCCGCCTCGAAGCAGCGGCTGATATTCCAGGAATTCCAGCGGCTCGATCAGGGCGCGCGGATCGCACAGGGGCTGGGGCTGGGGCTGTCCATCGTCGAACGCATCGCCCGTGTACTGGAGCACAAGTTGACTCTGATCTCGCATCCGGGGCGCGGATCATGCTTTTCCGTGAACCTGCCCAAAGCAGCGGCGCTGCCGGTCAGCGTGAGCGACGAGATCCCGGCGAGGCAGCCCGCCGGCGGGCTCCACAGGCTGACCGTTCTCGCCATCGACAACGAGCCCGCGATCCTCGCCGGGATGCAGGAATTGCTCGGCGGCTGGGGGTGTGCGGTGCACGGCGCGCGCGGGCTTGCAGAGGCGCGCGAAATGCTGCGGCGCGCCGGCGCATCGCCGGATGTGATCATCGCCGATTACCATCTCGACGAGGGTAACGGAATCGAAGCCATACTCGCCCTGCGCTGGCATCTGGGCGCGGATCTGCCGGCGATTCTGCTCACGGCGGATCGCTCGCCGCGTGTGCGCGAGGATGCGGCAGCCAAGGCGATCCAGCTCCTCAACAAGCCCTTGAAGCCGGCTGCGCTGCGCGCCCTGCTCACCCGCTGGCATACCAGCCGCAATGCTGCGGAGTGAGGGCTCAGCCCGCGAGTTCTTCCCGGATCGCCCCGTTGAGCGCGGCTTCGATCCCCCCCATCGCCTCGACGATCAGCGCTCCATCCATCACCCGATGATCGAAGGCCATGCTCATCTGCGTGATGCCGTCGGCGGTGAAGGGGCCGTAGCTGAGGAAGCTCGTCAGCGGCGAAACCGGGCGCGTGATCTCCCCGCCGAGATGGCCGAGCACGGAGACGCCGAAGGTGCCGAAATAATTCGGGCGCTGCCTTCCGCTGTTGAAGCCCCAGAGCCAGGCGAGGCGCCGCAGGGGCAGCGGCAGGCGCGAGATCCGCATCAGCTTGGCCAGATGCGCCGCTTCGCCGCCCTTACCCTCCCGCGCATTGTCGAGGATGGCCGCGATCGCGCGTAGCGACTGGCTTGCGGGATCCCTCACCCGCACCGGAATCACCGCGCGTTCTCCGTCGATCTCACGCTCGATCATGATCGAGGCGACGCTGACGGGAACCTCGAAGAGATGCGGGCGGGGAAACAGCGCATAGCTGCGGCGCAGTTCAGGCCGGTCACGCGCCACCAGGGCGAGCGCCTTCGCCGTCATCACCGTGAACGGAATACGCGGCGGCGCACTGGCCCGGCGTGCCGCGATCAGCGGCGAAAGATCGACCTCGCGCCGGATCACCCCGATCGGCACCTTGCGCGCGATCCAGGACAGATCCGCCATCAGGGTACGGGCGGGGGTGAGGGGGACGGCGCGTCCGCGCATGCTGCTCTCCGGAGGGGGAATTGGATGACGGGTGATCCGGCATAACGCCCCTGCACCGGCGAGAGCAAGCCGATCACGGCAGAGGCACCGATAGGCAACGCGCCTTCAGATCACGTTGCGCTCGCGCAGCGGGCGGCTTTCCGCAACACG
>NZ_DATGCW010000088.1:0-2591 GCF_035311605.1 Saliniramus sp. | reverse complement strand
AGCGCCAGGACCGTCTGGATGCCCTCCATGCGCCCGCGATCGAAAATGTCCTGCACATCATAGAGAAGCCAAAGGGTCGAAACCGCAACGACAATGCCGATCAACACGTCGATGGCCAGCACGATTTTCGCACCCGCCGCGCTCTTCAGGTTTATCAACGGATAACGCAGGGCACAGAGAAAACCGAATCCGGCGAAATGAACGCCGGTGAGCCAGAGGGTATTGAGCTGACCGAAGGTGCTCATCCAGATGTGATACAGGGCGAGGGCGATACCGACTGCATAGGCGATCCTGCCCAGCAGCGTATCGGTTCCGAAGGAGCGCACGACGGTCTCGTATTCGGCCTCTGCTTCCGCTGTCTCCTCCCCCGGCGCTGACTGCGGGCTCTCGCCATGACCGGGGGGCGGCCTACCGTGCTGGTTTTCGTTAACGGTGACGGCGTCGCGGTCCTTGTTCGGATCACTCATGTTTCTGGTCTCACATCCTGCTCGATACCCGCAATGGGTGTGCGTCGCCGTCAAGAGGCAAAGAGGGCGCGACCATGGTCGCGCCCTCCCGATGTTTCATGCCTTTCCCGTCATCTGCTCAGGGACGCAGGTGATCCGGAATATCGAGACCGGCTTCCTCGTAATAACGCAGCGCGCCCGGATGCAGCGGCGCGGGCAGACCATTCGTGGCGACATCGAGCGACATTTCATTGGTCGCCGGGTGGATCGCCTGAAGGAACGCCAGGTTCTCGAAGATCGTCTTGGTGATCATGTAGACCACCTCTTCCGGCACCGTGTCATTGACGGCGAGGAAGTTCGGCTGCCCGATCGTGGTCACATCCTCTTCCTGGCCCGGATAGGTGCCCGCGGGAATTTCGAACGACGTCCACAGCGAACCGAAATCGCCATTCGCCTCGACGATCTGCTCATCGGTGAAGTTCAGCAGGGTCAGATCACCCGGCATTGCCGCGAAAGCACGGGTCACACCGCCCACGGGAACACCGCCGGGGGTCGACATCGCAACGATCTGGTTGTTCTGCAGCGCATCGGCGGATGGGTTGTAACCCATGTAAACCAGCTCGTATTCGTCGAGCGGCATGCCGAGATTACCCATCAGAACGGTGTTGGAACCGAGCGTGCCGGAGCCCTGCGCACCCATCGAAACGGGCTCGCCCATCACATTCGCCATATCCGCCACGGTGCCCGTCTCGACATCCGAAGAGCGCACCACGAAATGCTCGGTATTCTGCCACAAGCCCGTGATTGAGCGCAGGTTCTCCTGCGGACCCTCTTCCTCGAGCGGGCCCGAGCCGTTGCTGGCATAAGCGCCGAACAGGCCCTGAAGAATCGCGAAATCCACTTCGCCTTCACGCAGAAGGCGAACATTTTCGCCCGAGCCGGCAGAGCTGATTGCCGAGAGATCGATGCCCTCGGTCGGCTGGAGACGCGTCTTGATCAGCGTCGCGACCGCCACGCCCACAGGATAATAGGTGCCGCCGGTCGAGGCCGTCGAGAGCAGGAAGCTCTGGTCCTGAGCCTGGGCCTGCGAAGCCGGCATCGCGATAGCGACTGCCCCGACCATTGCCGATGCCAGAAGCGTACGGCGAAGAATGGTGCTGTTCTTCATCAAATAAATCCTCCCTGTCATACAAAGCCACGGCCTTCAGCCACGCTTTATCTGGATTTCTACGGGTCCGGAGAAAGGCGGTCAACACTCCGCTGATGCAATAGGCTGCTCAAGTTTTCATCACTACCCATATTGCGTCGCAGCAATTCATGTGCCGAAGCGCAAGAAGATCACCCGGCACGACCAAGCGTCGAATTTAGACTTGCGCACCCGCTCGCAACGTCGCACAAGCGGCACAATACCGAGCGCAGTGCGGAGAAATATCATGGAAACGCAGGAGATCAGCGGCGGTGGCGGGGTCGCATTGCATGTGCGCCGCTACGGAAACCCCGCCGGACGTCCGATCGTTTTCCTGCATGGGTGGTCGCAACATCACCTCGCCTTCGCGCAGCAATATGACGGCCCCCTCGCGCAGACACATGATCTGATCGGCGTCGACCTGCGCGGCCACGGCGCCTCCGATGCGCCTGCCGGCACACAATATTACGCCGATGGCGAACTCTGGGCGGATGATCTCAACGGCGTGATCGACCAGCTCGGCCTTGCCTCACCCGTCATCGTCGCCTGGTCCTATGGCGGGCTCGTCCTCGCCGATTACCTGCGCAAATACGGCGATGCGGCGCTGGGCGGCGTGAATTTCGTCGGCGCGGCGCTGGTCATCGGCAAGGACTATATCGGCCCTTACACGGGCGAGACTTTCGTCAGATACGCCTCGAAGGGCATGTCGAAGGATCCGGTGAAGGCGCTCTACGGCATGATCGATTTCGTGCATGCCTGCGCGGTCAAACCGATCCCGCCGGCGACGATCGAGCGCTTCATCGCCTTCAACATGCTGGTGCGCGCGGATGTGCGCCGCGCCGTAAGCGCACGCGAGGCGGATTACCGGCCCGTTCTGGCCGGCCTGAGCAAACCGGCCCTGTTCAGCCACGGCGCCGCCGACACGGTGATCATGCCGCAAATGACCAGCGAAGCGGCAG
>NZ_DATGCW010000087.1:0-10413 GCF_035311605.1 Saliniramus sp. | reverse complement strand
TCACCCGGGCGAAGCTGGCGAGCGCGAGCACCAGCAGCGTCGCAGCCAGCGCACCGATGAAGGCGAAGACCGGCACAGTCGCAAGTCCGAGAAACATCCCCGTATGCAGGAGCGCGAGGATTGCCCCGAAGGCGCCGCCGGAGGAGATCCCCAGTAGGTGCGGATCCGCCAGCGGATTACGCGTCACGGCCTGCAAAACAGCCCCCACCAGCGCAAGCCCCGCCCCGACCAGCGCGGCGAGCAGCGCCCGCGGCAGGCGGATCTCCCAGACGATCGCCGCGCGCCCGGCGGACCAGTCGGGTGTGATCAGGCCGGGCGCGATGCGATCGAGGATGACGCCCCAGACCGTCGTCAGCGGGACCGGCACGGCCCCGAGGCTGACGGCGGCGGAGAGTGATAACAGCAAGAGCCCGATCCCGATCCCCCAGATGCCCATGCGCATCCCGGAGCGAAGGCGCGGCACGCCCGCTTTCGCGGCGATCACGGGCGCCGCGATTTCAGGTCCGGGCATGCCGCGCATCTGCCTTACTCCGCCGCGCCGGTGATCGCCGCCAGATCGATGCCGTGGAAGGCCTCGGCGAGGGTGCGGATCGCCGCGATGTTGCGCGGCCCGGGCGTCGCCTCGACGTAATCAAGCACCACGAAGCGGTCATTGACCACCGCATCCATCTCCGCGAGCCCGGGATTCCCGCGCAGGAAGGCGATCTTCTCCTCGGCGGTCACCTCACCATAATTGACGATGATGATGACCTGCGGATCGCGCTCGACCACGGGCTCCCAGGCGACCCGCGTCCAGGAAGTCTCGACATCATCCATGATGTTGCGTCCGCCAGCCGCCTCGATCATCGCGGTCGGCATGGCATAGCGCCCGGCGGTGAAGGGCGTGTCCTCGCCGCTGTCATAGACGAAGACGCGCAGGGGCTCGCCCCGGGTGATCTCTTGCGCGATTGCATCGAGCTCGCTCTGCCAGTCGCCAATCAGCGCCTCGGCGCGGGCATCTACGCCGAAAATAGCGGCGAGATTGCGGATATCGTTGAACATGTCGTCGATGGCGATACGCTTACGCTCCATGATGTGGATGCAGCTCTCGGTCAGTTCATACACCGCGACCCCGAAAGGCGCGAGCGCCTGAGGCGTCACCTCGCCGCCCACGCGCATGCCGTAATTCCAGCCGGCGAACCAGAAATCGAGATCGGCGCCGATCAGCACCTCGCGGGACGGGTAGCGCTCGGAGAGTTCGGGAAGCTCCGCCACGCCTTCGCGCATGGCCTCGTCAAGCTTGTTCCAGCCAGAAATCCCGGTATAGCCCACCATCGAATCCGTCAGGCCGAGCACCAGCATCATCTCGGTGAGATTGACGTCATTCGAGGCTGCGCGCTGCGGCGGGGCATCGAAGGTGATCTCACGGTCGCAGCTCTTCACCGTGACGGGATGGGCCTCGGCTGTGGTCATCGGCGCGACGAGAAAAAGATTGGCAAGGCAGAGGCCGGCGATTGCCGGGCGGGCGGATTTCATGAAGATGTCTCGCTTTGCGGATTGGTTGATGTGTTTGGCGGAAAATGCGGCGCTGCCCCGAAATGCGCTTCGCTGGGCAGCGCGAAGTCGAAACCCACTGACGCACGCGGCGTCGCCACGACACGAAAGGCGCGCGCGATCAGTTCGGGCGTCAAAACCTCCCCCACCGGCCCGAAAGCAAGCGGGTGACCGTCGGCCAGAATCAGCAGGTCGTCGGCGAAACCGTGGACGAGGTTGAGATCGTGCAGGGAGGCGACCACCGTCGCACCGAGCCCGCGCACCAGCCGCAGCACTTCGAGCTGGTGGCGGATATCGAGATGGTTGGTCGGCTCGTCGAGCACGATCAGCCCCGGCTCCTGCGCCAGCGCGCGTGCTACCATCACCCGCTGGCGCTCACCGCCCGACAGCGTGCCGAAGGAGCGCTGCGCGAAATCATGCAGCTCAAGCCGCTCCAGCGCGTGATCGACGATATGCCAATCCTGCGCTGAGAGGCCTGCCAGCGCCCGCCGATGCGGCGCGCGTCCGAGCGCGACGATCTCCGCGACGGTCAGGGCGAAATCCGTCGGCTGCTCCTGCAAAACCGCCGCCACGCACTGCGCCACGCGGCGCGCAGGCATGGTCCGGATATCCTGCCCGTCGAGCAGGATGCGACCGGCTTGCGGCTTGTGGAAACGGTAGATCAGCCGCAACAGCGTGGATTTGCCCGCGCCATTGGCGCCGAGCACGCCGAGAACCCGACCCGGGGCGAGGTCAAGGCTGACCGGATGCAGGATGCCGTTCCCCCAGGAGACGGCGTCGAGGGCGAGCCGCGCGGCGGCGGGAGGCGGACAGCTCATGACCCTGCCTGGCGTTGCATCGCGCCTTGCGGAGTCATGAGCGCGCGACAATGACAGCTGCAAGGCGGACGCGATTCGCCGATCATGCTCTCAGAATGCGGATTTGCGTGCTGCATCGGGCCCTCTGCCTGCGGAAGCAGGGGGCGCAGGTTGCCAGACGCATGACACGCGTGAGCGCGCTTTGATCATGTGGCCTCCTCCGGACACCCCGCCGGTCTGGTGTTGCATCGGCGATGGCAGGTCTCCTGGCTCGCAGGTCATCGCGCCTCTCCGCCTTCCCGCTCCCGTTCCCGTTCCCCGAAGCAGTGGCATGAAGGGGGCGCTCTCCGCTCACAGTTGCGGGGGCAGCACCGGAATTGGAGATCATCTCGCAGGAGACGATCCGCGCACCGGTTTCCCTATTCTCCCGGATTCATCCGGGCACCATCGCGATCTTGGTAGCAGGGCCGGTTGCGCCGGCCAAGGGTCGATATCCCACCGATCGCGGTTTTACCGATGAAAACGGCGACCGGCCTGTCTGGCCGATCGCCGCCGATCGTGACTGCTGGCGAGATCAAGGCTGCCCGGAGATCAACGCTCCGAATCGTCTTGCCCGGAATCGTCTTGCCCGGAATCGTCAGCACCCGGATCCTCTGCACCCGGTGCCTCGTCCGCACTGGCGCCCTCTGCGGAACCGGCTTCCGTTTGCGGCGCCTCGCCGAGATCGACCTCGTCATCAACCACGGCCGCTTCGGTTTCACCCTCGATATGCTCGACGGAGACGACCCGCTCGTCAGCGGCGGTGTTGAACACGATCACGCCCTGGGTCGAGCGCCCGGCGATGCGGATACCATCCACCGGCACGCGGATGGTCTGGCCGCGATCGGTGATCAGCATGAGCTGGTCATGCTGCTCGACAGGGAAGGCCGAGACGAGTTTGCCGTTACGGTCATTGGTGACCATGCCGGTAATCCCTTTACCGCCGCGCCCGGTGACACGGTACTCGTAAGCCGAGGAGCGCTTGCCATAACCATTCTCCGAGAGGCCCAGCACGAATTGCTCGGCCGCGCCCATCTCGGCATAGCGCTCCTGGCCGAGCTCGATATCTGCGGCGTCCTCGGCATCGACGGGCGCTCCATTGCCGGGAAGGCCCTCCTCCAGTTCCGCGCCGGCAGCCCGGCGCATGGCCGAGGCGTGTCTGAGATAGGCCTGACGCTCTTCCGCCGTCGCCGCGACATGGCGCAGGATGGCGAGCGCGATCACCTTGTCATCCGGCCCCAGCGCAATACCGCGCACACCGGTGGAATCGCGGCCCTTGAAGACACGCACTTCCGGCACGGCGAAGCGGATGCACTGGCCCTTCAACGTGGTCAGCAGCACGTCGTCATCCGTAGAGCAGACCTGCACATCGACGATGGCGTCGCCCTCGTCGAGCTTCATCGCGATCTTGCCGGCGCGATTGACGTTGACGAAATCCGACAGCTTGTTGCGGCGGACATTGCCGCGCGCGGTCGCGAACATCACATCGTAATTGTCCCAGGAATCCTCGTCCTCGGGCAGGGGCATGATCGTGGTTATGCGCTCGTCCTGATGGATCGGCAGCATGTTGACCAGCGCCTTGCCCTTGGCATTGGGTGCCGAAAGCGGCAGGCGCCAGACTTTTTCCTTGTAGACCTGCCCGCGTGAGGAGAAGAACAGCACCGGCGTGTGGGTATTGGCCACGAAGAGCCGCGTGACGAAATCCTCCTCGCGGGTCGCCATGCCCGAGCGTCCCTTGCCGCCGCGCCGCTGCGCACGGTAGGTGGAGAGCGGCACGCGCTTGATGTAGCCGGCATGCGAGACTGTGACGACCATGTCCTCACGCTGGATCAGATCCTCGACGTCGAAATCGGCGTCATGCTCGACGATCTGCGTCTTGCGCGGCGTGGCATAGGCCTCGCGGATCTCGGCGAATTCCTCACCGATGATCTGCATGATGCGTGCACGCGAGCTCAGGATCTCGAGATAGTCGCGGATCTCGTCAGCAAGCTTCTTCAGCTCGTCGCCGATCTCGTCCCGACCGAGCGCGGTGAGGCGCTGCAGGCGCAGATCGAGGATGGCGCGCGCCTGCGTCTCCGACAGGCGGTAGGTCCCGTCCTCGGCGACGCGATGCAGCGGATCATCGACGAGCGCGATCAGCGGCGCGATGTCGTAGGCCGGCCAGTCGCGATCCATCAGCGCGGCGCGCGCGGCATTCGGATCGGGCGCGGTGCGGATGAGGTGGATCACCTCGTCGATATTGGCGACCGCGATGGCCAGCCCGCACAGAACATGCGCCCGATCGCGTGCCTTGCCCAGCAGGAACTTGGTGCGGCGGCTGACGACGCTCTCGCGGAAATCCACGAAAGCACGGATCATGTCCTTGAGATTCATCGTCTCCGGACGCCCGCCGTTGAGGGCGACGAAGTTGCAGCCGAAGGAGGATTGCAAAGCCGTGAAGCGGTAGAGCTGGTTGAGCACCACATCCGACACCGCGTCGCGCTTGAGCTCGATGACGATGCGCATGCCGTCGCGATCCGATTCGTCTCGCAGATCGGCAATGCCTTCCACCCGCTTCTCGCGCACCAGGTCCGCGATGCGCTCGATCAGGGTGGATTTGTTCACCTGATAGGGGATCTCGGTGATGATGATCGCCTCGCGCTCCTTGCGGATCTCCTCGACATCCGCCTTCGCGCGCATGATCACCGAGCCGCGCCCGGTATTATAGGCCGATCGGGCGCCACTATATCCGAGGATCAGCCCGCCCGTCGGAAAATCCGGGCCGGGGACGATCTCGATGAGATCCTCGATAGTGACCGCCGGATTCGCGATATAGGCAAAACAGGCATCGATCACTTCGCCGAGATTGTGCGGCGGGATATTGGTCGCCATGCCCACCGCGATGCCGCCGGCGCCGTTCACCAGCAGATTGGGGAAGCGCGCCGGCAGGACGACAGGCTCCATCTCCTTGCCGTCGTAGTTCTCGTCGAAATCGACCGTTTGCTTGTCGATATCGTCGAGCAGCGCCACGGCGGGTTTCGCCAAACGGCACTCGGTATAGCGCATGGCCGCCGCCGGATCGCCGTCCACCGAGCCGAAATTGCCCTGTCCGTCGATCAGCGGCAGGCGCATGGAGAAATTCTGCGCCATGCGCACCAGCGCGTCATAGATCGCGGAATCGCCGTGCGGGTGATATTTACCCATCACGTCGCCGACGACGCGCGCACATTTCACATAGGGTTTCTCCGGCATGTAGCCGCTCTCGTGCATCGCATAGAGGATGCGCCGATGCACAGGCTTCAGCCCGTCGCGCACATCGGGAAGCGCACGCGAGACGATCACGCTCATGGCGTAATCGAGATAGGATTTCTTCATCTCCTCGACGATGGAGATGCTCTTCACGTCGCCGCCGGGCGGCGGACCATCGGGGCGGGTCTGATCGTTATCGGCCAAGGTTTTTCTTTCTCGTCGAAACGTGGGGGCGGCGCGGAACCGGGCTTGTGCCGGGCCCTGCCGAATCTGCACGACAATCCGGTTTTGTGATGGCGGTTTTCGCCCGCATTTTCAAGCGCCGGCGCCGATTGAGCCGGGGATAGTTCAACCGAACACCACCGCATGCATGACGCGACCGGGAAGCAGCGTGAAAGCGCCGGTCAGAACCAGGGCAAAAATGAACAGATTGATCATGATCGCCCGATGCGCCTTCACCTCGTGCCGGCGTGCCTTGATGATCGCGACGACGATCATCACCGTGGTGAAAACGGATAACCCGTGGATCCAGCTGAACCGCCCGATGATTGGATTGGCGCTGATCAGGAACGACGACAGCGTCGTCACCAGCATCAGGCTGACCCAGCCATAGCCGAGTATGCGATGGATCGGCGCTCCGGCAGGCGTGGTGAACTGGGCAAGCCCCAGAAACAGCGCGCCCAGCGCGGCGAAGGCATGGATCTGGATGGCTGGCGGGGCGGCGAGCAGGATATCGAAATTCATCAGGGCAGTCCGTTAGCGCAAGGAGAATCGACCACGATCACGCGAGACGATAACAAGCCTGCCCTTTCCGGGATAGCAATGCCGGAGCCATGCTTCGCGGTGCCAGGCCCCGCAATCCGCCCAGGGGCTGGAAAGCCGGCGCGCAAGCTGCTTCATTGGGCGCAGACGAATCGTCATCCAGCGAACGGAGTGCTGCCATGGGCCGTCTTTCCACCCATGTGCTCGATACCGCCAACGGCAAGCCGGCAGGCGGCGTCGCCGTCACGCTGCACCGGCTCGATGCAGATGGCAGCCGCACCATCCTCGTCGAGACCCGCACCAACGCCGACGGGCGCACCGACGGGCCGCTGCTCACGGGCGATGCCTTCATCTGCGGGCGCTACGAGCTCGTCTTCGCCATCGGCGATTATTTCCGTGCACAAGGCGCCGCCCTGCCCGAACCCGCCTTTCTCGACGAGGTCCCGATCCGCTTCGGCATCGCCGAGCCGGACGGGCATTACCACGTGCCGCTGCTCGCCTCGCCCTGGGGCTGCACCACCTATCGCGGGAGTTGATGCCATGCCCGATTATCCGCGCGACATGATCGGCTACGGCCGCAATCCCCCGCATCCGCGCTGGCCGGGTGATGCACGCATCTGCGTGCAATTCGTGGTCAATTACGAGGAAGGCGGCGAGAACAACATCCTGCACGGCGACCGCGCCTCCGAGGCCTTTCTCTCCGACATCGTCGGCGCGCAGCCCTGGCTCGGCCAGCGTCATCCCAGCATGGAATCGCTTTATGAATACGGCTCCCGCGCCGGGTTCTGGCGGCTGCACCGGCTCTTCACCGCCCGCGATATGCCCGTTACCGTCTTCGGCGTGGCGAGCGCCATGGCGCGCAACCCCCAGGCCGTCGAGGCCATGAACGAGGCCGGTTGGGAGATCGCCAGCCACGGGCTGAAATGGATCGATTACAAGGATTTCAGCGTTGACGAAGAGCGCGCCCATATCCGCGAGGCGATCCGCATCCAGGAAGAACTCACCGGCACGCCTCCCCTCGGCTTCTACCAGGGCCGCACCTCCCCCAACACACTGGATCTCGTCATGGAGGAAGGCGGCTTTCTCTACAGCGCCGACAGCTATGCCGACGATCTGCCCTACTGGATCGAAAGCGACGCCGGTACGCAGCTCGTCGTGCCCTATACGCTCGACGCCAACGACATGCGCTTTGCCACCGCGCAGGGTTTCAATGCGGGCGACCAGTTCTTCACCTATCTCAAGGACACGTTCGACACGCTCTATGCCGAGGGCGAGGATGCGCCGAAGATGATGTCGGTGGGGCTGCATTGCCGCCTCGCCGGGCGCCCGGGCCGCGCGGCGGCGCTGGCGCGCTTCATCAATTACGTCGCGAGCCACGAGCAGGTCTGGGTGGCGCGCCGGATCGATATCGCCCGTCACTGGGCGCGCCATCACCGCCCGGCGCATCTCACCCCTTCGAAGATGGCGCGCGGGCTCTTCGTCGGCCTGTTCGGCGACGTGTTCGAGCATTCCCGCTGGATCGCCGAGCGCACCCACGAGGCCGGACTCGGGCCCCAGGCCGACACGGCAGAGGGGCTGCATCAGGCGATGATGGCGGTGCTGGACTCAAGCTCGCGCGAGGCGAAACTCGCGCTGATCCGTGCCCATCCCGATCTCGCCGGGCGTTTGCAGGTCGCGGAAATGGCGCCCGATTCGCAGGCCGAACAGGCCTCCGCCGGCCTCACCGCCCTGACAGAGGAGGAGCGCGACCGGTTTCTCCAACTCAACGATGCCTACAAGGCAAAATTCGATTTCCCCTTCATCATGGCCGTGAAGGGTCGATCGAAGGGCGAGATCCTTGCCGCTTTCGAGGCGCGGCTCAAGAACGACCCGGATGCGGAGTTCGACACCGCCATGCGCGAGATCGGCCAGATCGCGCTGCTGCGCCTGCAGGAAAGGGTCTGAGGCGAGAGTTTGACGCGAGCGGGTCTGACACCCGGCCTAACCCGCCGAGAGCCCGCCATCGAGAGCCACGGCGTTGCCCGTCATGAAGCTGTTGGCGTCACTGCAGATCCAGAGCATGGCATCGACCACCTCCTTGGCCGTCGCGGCGCGCCCCATGGGCACGGAGGAGACCAGTCGCGCCAGCGCCTCGTCGGGCTCATGCTGCATGCTCTCGACCATGGCATCGACCATCGGCGTCGCCGCAAATGACGGGCACAGAGCGTTGATGCGCACGCCGCGATTCGCCGTCTCGATAGCCACTGACCGGGTCAGCCCGACCACGGCGTGTTTCGATGCGGCATAGGCGGCGAGCAGCGGCGCGCCGACGAGACCGGCGACCGAGGCGATATTGAGAATGACACCGCCGCGCCCGTCTTGCGCGAATTGCTCCTGCATCACCGCGATCTCGCGACACATGCAATGAAACGTGCCGAGCACATTCACCTGCATCACCTGCTCCATCACCTCCGCCGGGGTCTCCGACAGGCGCATCAGATCCGGCGCGATCCCGGCATTGTTGATGGCGACATCGATGCGCCCGAAAGCCGCGACGCCCGCCGCGATCACCGCCTCGGCGGTGGCCTCATCCGTGATGTCGCCGGCCTGCGTGACGACCGCGCCGTCAGCCAGATTGCCCGCGAGCGCCGCGAGCGCACCCGCGTCGCGATCGGTCAGCACGAGCCTTGCGCCGGCCTCGGCGAAGCGTTGCGCGGCCTCGCGCCCGAAACCGCCGGCAGCGCCGGTGATCAGAACCACCTTGCCCGCGTAATCGGTACTCACAAGGCCTCTCCCGCGATCTCGGCCATGGCCATCTGCGCGAGCAGCGGCACGGTCTCACCCATGCGGATGCCGCGCTCCGGATTGGAGGCGTTGCCGTCGAGGGCGCGTTTGTAGACGCCCTGGAGGATCGCCGCGAGGCGGAAGAAGGCGAAGGCGATATAGAAGGACCAGTCCGGAATTCCATCGATCCCGCGCCGGGCGCAGTATTGCGCGACGTAATCCGCCTCGGTTGGAAGCCCGAGCGCCACGCGATCGGCGTCGCCCATGCCCCGGAAGGCGCCCTGCGAGGGCAAGCGCCATTGCATGCATTGATAAGCGAGATCCGCGTAGGGGTGGCCCAGCGTCGACAATTCCCAGTCGAGAATGGCGAGGATGCGCGGCGCGCCGGGATCGAAGATCATGTTGTCGTGGCGGAAATCCCCATGGACCAACGAGACCATGCCGTCATCCGCCGGCTGGTTTTCCTCCAGCCATGCGATCAGCGCGTCCATATCGGGAATCACTGCGGTCTCCGAGGCGCGGTATTGCTGGCCCCAGCGTCCGATCTGGCGCTCGTAATAACTGCCGGGCCTGCCGAAATCGGACAATCCCACTTCCGCTGGATCGACATCATGCAATGCTGCGAGCGCCGCGTTCATGGCGTCATAGAGCGCAACCCGCTCCGCACGATCACAATCGGGCAGCAGCGCCTCCCAGAAGATCCGGCCTTCCAGATAATCCATCACGAAGAAGACCGAGCCGATGACGCTCTCGTCCTCGCAAAGATGGTGCATGCGTGGCACCGGGACGGGGGTATCAGCCAAGGCCTGCATGACGCGATATTCGCGATCCACCGCATGGGCGGATTTCAGCAACTGCCCCGGCGGCTTGCGGCGCAGGACGTAGCGACCCGTATCGGTGGTGAGGAGGAAAGTCGGATTGGATTGCCCGCCGGCAAATTTCTCCGCTTTCTGCAATGTCCCGAAGCCGGCGATCTTTCCGGCGAGATAGGCGCCGAGGCTTTCTGTATCGAGGCTGGTGATGGCTGTAGTCACTGTGTCGCTCGCATGCAATGGCTGTCGACATACAGTCTAACGCAGCTGCGCCCGCCATTCGCGCGGAATCACCGCGAAGCGGATGGGCAAATTTGAAAAACGCCATTGCCGGCGCGGAAGGTTCAGTACAACCCGCTCGCGCCGATGGAGTTGCCCGGCGCATCCTCCGCAACGCCCCGATCATTGCCCACCCCGACATCGTTCCAGGGGTTCCATTCGCTCGAAGCGGGAGGCGGCGGTGCATCGAAGCGGGGTTC
>NZ_DATGCW010000086.1:0-6666 GCF_035311605.1 Saliniramus sp. | reverse complement strand
GATCACCTCCTGTCCGGGTTTGGCGCGTGCGGTAATCAGATCGGCGAGATCGTCCTCAAGCTGGCCGATGTAGTCGACATCGCCGCGCCGCCCGGGCGCCGCGCCGTGGCCGCGAAGGTCCGGGATCAGGACATCCGCGCGCCGAGGCCTTCGAGCTGCATCCCGTTCCAGGCCGAGCCGTGGATCATCACAACGAGCGGACCGCCATCCGGCCCGTCGAGACGGCGCAGCACCATCGGGTAGCCGTCGCGCATGGCCTGGGTCTGCGTTGGGAGCGGTTCGGCCCGCATCTGCTGCACAGCGTCGAATTCAAGCCCGTCAGCGGGATCGGGTGCCGCATTCCAGGGCCAGAGCACCATGGCGAAGGGGAGGGCGATCGCGAGGAGGATGACCGTTGCCGCGAGGGCAAGAACGGTTGCGATCATGATTTGCCCCGCTTTCATGAGACCGTGTCGCGCCGGGAGGAAGCATGAAGGCGCTGGGCGCGCGGATCAAGAAAGGCGCAGGAGTGCCGTCTACAAAATATATGGTAGCAAATTACCACACATATCGTTACCCCAATACCACCACCCCCAACCCCATGCACAACAACCCTTCCAGCCCCACCAATCTCCCCAAATAACCCTTGACGCGGCGCGAAACTGCGCATAAACCCACGCCATCGCCGCCGCGTTCGGGGTTCCCGGGCTGGCGGCTCTTCGTTTGGAACGGGGTTTTGCCCCTTTAGGGATACAGCGCAATGAAAACGTTTTCGCTGAAGCCCGCCGATGTCGAGAAGAAGTGGGTCATCATCGATGCGGAGGGCCTCGTCGTGGGCCGTCTCGCCTCGGTCGTGGCGATGCGCCTTCGCGGCAAGCACAAGGCGAGCTACACGCCGCATGTCGATTGCGGTGACAATGTCATCGTGATCAACGCCGACAAGGTGGTCCTCACCGGCCGCAAGCGCGACCAGAAGGTCTATTACCATCACACCGGCCATCCGGGCGGCATCAAGGCCCGCACTGCGAAGTCGCTCCTCGAGGGTCGTTTCCCCGAGCGCGTGGTCGAGAAGGCCGTCGAGCGCATGCTGCCGCGCGGCCCGCTCTTCCGCAAGATCCTCGGCAATCTGCGCGTCTATCCCGGCTCCGAGCATCCCCATGAGGCGCAGCAGCCGGAAGCGCTCGATGTCGCTTCCCTGAACGCCAAGAACCGGAGGCTCTGATCATGGCCACCTTGCAGTCCCTCTCCGATCTCGGCCAGCAGGACGAGACGCCGGTCGAAGCGCCGGTCCATGTCCAGAAGCTCGATGCCCATGGCCGCGCCTATGCCACCGGCAAGCGCAAGGACGCCATCGCCCGCGTCTGGATCAAGCCCGGCGCCGGCAAGATCTCGGTCAATGGCCGCGAGCTGGAAGTATATTTTGCGCGCCCCGTGCTGCGCATGATCCTGAACCAGCCGCTGCAGCTGACCAACCGGGTCGACCAGTACGACATCCAGGTCACCGTGAAGGGTGGCGGCCTCTCCGGCCAGGCGGGCGCCGTGCGCCACGGCCTGTCCAAGGCGCTGACCTATTACGAGCCCGAGCTGCGCGCCATCCTCAAGAAGGAAGGCTTCCTGACGCGCGATTCGCGTATCGTCGAGCGCAAGAAGTACGGTCGCGCCAAGGCCCGCCGTTCGTTCCAGTTCTCCAAGCGCTGATCGTCCCGCGATCACGTTAGGGTCTACGAGGGGTCGCGCTTGGCGCGGCCCCTTTTTCGTGGCGCTGGGACGCTATGGCGCGCATGGGGCAGGGGAAGGCTGATCGCTTGCTCGGTCGGTCCGGATCCGTCAGACCGGGCGATGTCGGGCAATGTTAATCGCTCGCTGGAGGCAGGTACTTATCCGCCATGTCGCCGTCATTTGAGGAAAGGGTGCATTAGGAATACCAGAGCTTGCGCATGGGAAGACGACGGATTTAGGCTTTATTTCCAGGATCAATAAAAGGAATTTCAACGAATTGCCGCCATAACGTTGCGTAAGGAGGCGGTCATGCAGCATACAAAGATCCTGATTGCGGATGCGGATATCGAATCCCGGCAGCAACTCGCCCGGATCGTTTCCGAGGCACGGCCAGATGCGCGTCTGCGCTTTGCCGATACGGGCCGCGAGCTCTTCAAGGTCCTGCAGGAAGAAACCTTCGACATGCTCTTCCTCGATATGGTGCTGCCCTATACCGACGTCGCCAAGCTCAAGAGCGTGATCGCCCTGATGCATGCACAAAACGGCACCCGGCTCGTGCTCGTCAGTGAGGGACTGCGCAAGAACTGGACGATGATCGCGCTTCAGTTGCACGCCTACGAAGTTCTGATGAAGCCCTACCGCGATCATGCGGTGACGCAGCTTCTGGAGACCTTCCAGCAGATTCGTCGGACGCGACAGGCGCTGATCGTCGACCCCTCCGTGCGCACGCGCGGCATTCTGCGCAACGTTCTGGATCGTAGCCAGTTTCACCTGCAGCCCATTGATGCCGAGACGGGTCGCCGGGCGATCCGGCACACACGCAAGCAGGATTTCGAGGTTGCCTTCGTCAGCCATGCACTTTCCGACATGCCTGCCCTGGAGGCCGCCTGCCAGCTGCTCAGCCGCAGTGAAGACAGGATTTCCGTCGTGCTGATGGATCGGGAAGTGGACGAAACCCACCGGGCCTTCGAGGTGTTCGGCATCGAGGATGTGATGATCCAGCCCTTCGATGCGATCGACGTCAACCGGACCCTGCACGGGGCGCTCGGCCTGTGGCGGCCCTATCTCGTCAACGCCCTCGCTGCCGAAAGAGACAGCAAGCGTGAAGACGCCGCACAGGCAAGCCGCGCGGCCTGAGAAACCCGTCTTGTCGCGATCGAGGTTCAGACGTCATGCTCCAGGAAATCTATCAGCTCGTCCAGCAGATCGAGCAGGCCAAGAAGGCGGACGCGAAAAGGGGCGAGGATGTCGCCATCCAGGTGGACAAGTCCGAAGTGGTCGAACGCCTGCGCGCGCTCTACGAAGCCAAGGCCCGGCGGCTCCCCGATGATCGGGCGGCGATGTTTGATCATCTGTTCCTGAATCTCAGCGATGGGATCGATTCGGCCACGAAGCGCGATCTCGCCATGACCCTGGCCATGTATCCGCGCGCCCCGGAAGGCATTGTCGACAAGCTCGTCCAGGATGAGGATCCGGGCGTGGCCGAGCCGCTGCTCAATAGTGCGCTGCGCATCAAGGAGCGGTTGCTTGAAACGGTCGCGCAGCAACGGGGGCAGAAGCATTTGAAGGCTCTTGCCGGGCGTGGCGAAATCGGCGAGCGGGTCACCACCCCGATCGCGCGACGGGGCGATGACGAAACGGTCCTGGCTCTCTCCGTCAACCGCAGCGCGCGTTTCAGTGAAGAGGGGTTCGATATCCTGTCGGAGCGGGCGCGGGCCAATGCGATCCTGCGCAGCGTGGTCTGCTCGCGACCGGACATGCCGCCGGCGCAGTTCGACATGCTGCTCGGTCTCGACGGCGCCCTCGTCTGCGAGGAATTCGATGCGGAATACGGCGATGCCGCGCTGCCAGGCGAGATGCTGGTTGCCATCGTGTCCGCTGCCATGGGTGACGGAGGGCCGACGCGCTTCTCGCGCGCGATGATGGCCGCTTCCTTCGATTACGTGGCGATGCGCGCGCTCCAGCGATCCGTGAAACAGGCGGATCTGGAGCGCTGGTTGCGCCGCCGCCAGTATGAGGATGCCATTGCCGGACTGGCCATTCTCAGCGCCATTCCCCCTGAATACGTGCAACGGCTGATCGTCGCCGATTCGCTCTACCCGGCAGCCATGCTGGTGAAGGCGATCGGCTTCGAATGGGGAACGCTGAAGCCGTTCTGGCAGATCCGCAGCGAGGCCGGTGTGGGCCAGGAAGCGCCGAACGAGGTCTACGAGGTCTTTGACGCCATCGACACGCTGACGGCGCGACGCCTGATGCGCCATGTGGCCCTGCGTGAGAAGATCATCGCCTTTCCCGAGGTTGGATTGCCGGAAGACGGCTGGCCCGGTACGGCGCCGGTACCGGGCGATCAGGCGGACAGACGCGTCGCCTGATCCGGTGCCTCAGGCCCGGGATTCGGGATCATTCTCCAGACAGATCGGCTCGCCATGCGGCGTGGCGCGGGCAGCGCGGTCGAGAGCGGCGCGGCGGGTTTCGAGCTGGTCGTGCGCGACGAGCTGCTTTTGCGCGATGATGCGCTCCAGTGCGGTGAGCCAGTGCGTGTAATAGGTCGCGCCGTCATCGGGAACGCCGGCGTCCTGCGCCTCGCGGATGACGGTCGAAAGCGTCTGTGCCCACTCCTTCCAGGTGAAGGCGCCCTGCTCATGCAGGCGCAGGGTCATGGCGAAGGCCTGGGCTTCCCAGGGCGCGGAGAAGACCGGGCCGTCGGCACAACGCGGAATCGGCGCCTGCGCGGCGCGGGTGGCTGCGTCGAGCGCGTCAGGCAGGTTCAAGATAGCTCTCCCAGGCATCAATCCCGACGATCAGCGTCGCATCGGCCTCCTCGCCCCAGAGTTCACGGCCCGTGAAGCGGACATTGTAGAGCCATTGCGGCTCCTCGCCCTGGCCGTGGGCATGGGTATCGGGGAAGACGTGGACGCCATGCACCATGGCGATGACGCCGCGCTTGCCGCGTGCATAGCGGGGCAGGCGGGTATGGCCGGTGGGGTTCATCACACGGGTGATGACGCTATCGCCCTGCTTGAATCGCGCGGGTTGTGCAGGCTCGCGCTCAGTCGGTCCACCTTGCCTCATGGCGGTCGCGACATCGCTCCCGCGCAGGACGCGCCTGACCGGGACGGGTGCCTCGAGCGCCCCGCCGGCGGCGAGCTCGGCTTCACTGACGAGCCCGAGCCGCGTGACCAGTCGCTCGACGCCCTTGGTCCAGATCTCGAAATAGCGCGACGCCAGATAATCGGGCGGCGGCAGGGTCTCGCGGGCATGCCGGCTCATGTCGAGATTCCAAGCGCCGCTGGCACCCATGGCGATGGTGATGCCGAAGGCGCGTCTTTCCCAGTCGTGATGAAACGGGGTTTCACCTGTCTCGATCTGCACGGGGCCGAACCCGTGCATGCCTCCCATATCCTGCGCGCCATTCATGCCGCATCCTCCCCGCTCGTAAGGCTCGCCGGATCGCGCGCCAGCCCGGTGCCGATCATCGAATCACGGGTGACCAGATCGGCGAGTTTCTCCTGCGACCAACCCTGCGTGCCCTCCGGGCGCATCGGGATGACGAGGTAGCGCATCTCGGCAGTGGAATCCCAGACGCGGATGCGCGTCGTCCCGGGCAGGCTGACGCCGAACTCCGCCAGCACGCCACGCGGATCAATCACGGCGCGTGAGCGATAGGGCGCGGATTTGTACCAGGTCGGGGGCAGGCCGAGCACGGGCCAGGGATAGCAGGAGCACAGGGTGCAGACGACGAGATTGTGCTCTTCCGGTGTGTTCTCGACCGCGACCATATGCTCACCCTGGCGGCCCTCGAATCCCATCGATGCGATCGCCGCGGTCGCGTCGCGTTTGAGCCAGTCGCGGAAATCGGGATTGGCCCAGGCCCGCGCCACCACTTGCGCGCCGTTGCGCGGGCCGACGCGGGTCTCATACATCTCCACCAGCGCGTCGATCGCGGCGGGATCGACATAGCCCTTTTCGACGAGGATCGATTCGAGCGCGCGCACGCGCAGATCCATGGGCGAGAGTTCGCTGCCATGGTCGTGATCATGATGATGGGTGTGGTGATCGTCGCTCATACTTTCCTCCGACCGGCTTGCACCGGCTCTCATATGTTCACGAATCTAGCGCCGTCGCGTGACTGCGCAAGGCGTGATTCCAGAGGGGGGCTTTGGCATGGTTGCGCCGAAACGAAAAACCGGGACGCTTTCGCGTCCCGGTCTGTAATCGGACTGATTGGTACGCCGCCCGCCCGGTCGGGCGGATGCCGGATCAGACGGAGTAGTACATGTCGAACTCGACCGGGTGCGGCGTGTGGTCGAAGCGGATGACGTCTTCCATCTTCAGGGCGATGTAGGCGTCGATCATGTCGTCGTTGAAGACGCCGCCGGCCTTGAGGAAGTTGCGGTCCTTGTCGAGCGCCGTGAGCGCCTCGCGCAGCGAGGTGGCAACGGTCGGGATCTTCTTCAGCTCGCGCGGCGGCAGATCGTAAAGATCCTTGTCCATCGCCTGGCCGGGATCGATCTTGTTCAGGATGCCGTCGAGGCCGGCCATCACCATCGCGGCAAAGCCGAGATAGGGGTTCGCCGTCGGATCGGGGAAGCGGACCTCGACGCGCTTGGCCTTCGGCGAAGTCGTCCACGGGATACGGCAGGAGGCCGACCGGTTGCGTGCGGAGTAGGCCAGCAGCACCGGCGCCTCGTAGCCCGGGACCAGACGCTTGTAGGAGTTGGTCGAGGGGTTTGTGAAGGCGTTGATGGCGCGCGCGTGCTTGATGATACCGCCGATGTACCACAGGCATTCCTGGCTCAGATCGGAGTATTTGTCACCGGCGAAGACCGGCTTGCCGTCCTTCCAGATCGACTGGTGAACGTGCATGCCCGAGCCGTTATCGCCATAGACGGGCTTGGGCATGAAGGTGGCCGACTTGCCGAAGGAATGGGCGACGTTGTGGATGCAGTACTTGTAGACCTGCATCAG
>NZ_DATGCW010000085.1:0-2206 GCF_035311605.1 Saliniramus sp. | reverse complement strand
GTCAACGACCGCGCCCAGCTTGCCGCTGCCGAGGCGGTGATGCAGGAGCGTCTGCGTGGACAGGCGATGGCGGGCGGCGCGACGCTGATCGATCCGGCCAGCGTGCATCTGAGCGCGGATACCGTGATCGGGCGCGATGTCGTGATCGAGCCGAATGTCTTTTTCGGCCCCGATGTCAGCGTGGGCGATCGCGCGGTCATCCATGCCTTCTCCCATATCGAAGGCACGCAGATCGGCGCCGGGGCGCAGATCGGCCCCTTCGCCCGCCTCCGTCCCGGGACCAGGCTGGCGGAGAAGGCCAAGGTCGGCAATTTCGTCGAGATCAAGAAGGCGCAGGTCGGGCCCGGCGCCAAGGTCAACCACCTTACCTATATCGGCGATGCGCAGATTGGTGCGCGCGCCAATATTGGCGCGGGCACGATCACTTGCAATTACGATGGTTTCGACAAGCATCTGACCCGGATCGGCGAAGGCGCGTTCATCGGCTCCAACAGCGCGCTGGTGGCGCCGGTGACGATCGGCGTGGGAGCTTATGTGGGCTCCGGCTCGGTGGTGACACAGGACGTGCCCGACGACGCGCTCGCCATCGCGCGCGGGCGCCAGTTCACCCGGGCGGGCTGGGCGAGCGCATTCCGCGCGCGCAAGACGGCGAAGCCGGAAGGTTGAAGAACCGAGGCGGTTTAAGCAATTTTGCAATAAAGCGTCAGATAAGTTGATTTGGGCACTTTGCCGTTCCTGCCTTACCCATGACCGGCAAAGGATCATGCCTTGCGTCGCGATGCGGCGCAGATTTTGCCAGAGGGGTAGCGAATATGTGCGGCATCGTCGGCATCATCGGCAGGGAGCCCGTGGCGGAACGCATCGTCGATGCGCTCAAACGACTCGAATATCGCGGCTATGATTCCGCAGGTGTCGCCACGCTCAGCCGGGGTGGGATGGCGCGCCGCCGGGCCGAGGGCAAGCTGCGCAATCTCGAGGACAGGCTCGACCGCCAGCCCCTCGACGGTATCATCGGCATCGGCCATACGCGCTGGGCCACCCATGGCCGCCCCAATGAGGCCAACGCCCATCCCCATGCCACGGACGATCTCGCCATCGTTCATAACGGCATCATCGAGAATTTCCGTACCCTGCGCCATGAGCTGGAAGATGCCGGCGTACGCTTCGAATCGGAGACGGATACGGAAGTAGTCGCCCGCCTCGTCAGCTACGAGATGGCCGGCGGGATCGATCCCGCCGCTGCCGTGAAGAAGGTACTGCCGCGTCTGCGCGGCGCCTTTGCGCTGGCCTTCCTCTTCCGGGGTCGTGAGGACCTGATGATCGGCGCGCGCAGAGGCTCACCGCTCGCCATCGGCCATGGTGAGGGCGAGATGTTCCTCGGATCCGACGCGCTGGCGCTGGCGCCCTTCACCGAGACGATCACCTATCTCGAAGAAGGTGATATCGCGGTTCTGACGCAGACATCGCTCCGTGTCTTCACCGAGGATGGCGAGCCGGTCGAGCGCCCGGTCCAGCAGATCGCCGCCGGCGCCTTCATGGCCGAGAAGGGCAATTACCGCCATTTCATGGCCAAGGAGATTCACGAACAGCCGGAAGTGGTCGGGCGCACGCTCGCCGCCTATACCGACATGGCGAACGGCCTGTCGCGCCTGCCGGATGGTGTGGATGTCGACTGGAAGGCACTTTCGCGCATCACCATCACCGCCTGCGGCACGGCCTATTATGCCGGGCTGGTGGCGAAATACTGGTTCGAGCGCTTCGCGCGCATCCCTGTCGAGATCGATGTCGCCTCGGAATTCCGCTATCGCGACGCGCCGCTCGACGAAAACGGACTGATGATCGTGATCTCGCAATCAGGCGAGACGGCGGATACCCTGGCGGGTTTGCGTTATGCAAAGGAACACGGGCAGAGGGTACTCAGCGTCGTCAATGTGCCGACCTCGACCATCGCCCGCGAGAGCCATGCCGTGACCCAGACCCTGGCCGGGCCGGAAATCGGTGTGGCCTCGACCAAGGCCTTCACCTGCCAGCTCACTGTGCTGTTTGCTCTGGCGCTCCAGGCCGGGCGGGCGCGCGGGAGCCTGAGCGAGCCGAATGAGCGCGCGATGGTCGATGCCCTGGTCTCGGTTCCCGGCCTGATGAACGAGGCGATCCGGCACGAGGCCGCGATCAAGGCGCTGTCACGCGAATTGTCGAAGGCGCGTGA
>NZ_DATGCW010000084.1:0-2578 GCF_035311605.1 Saliniramus sp. | reverse complement strand
ATGCTGGCCGCCGGCGACACCTTCCGCGCGGCGGCGATCGAGCAGCTCAAGGTCTGGGGCGAGCGCACCGGAGCGCCGGTCCTCGCGCGCGAGCAGGGCGCCGATGCGGCGGGCCTCGCCTATGACGCGCTCAACCAGGCGCGGGCGGATGGACACGACGTGCTTCTCATGGATACGGCGGGGCGGCTGCAGAACAAGACCGCGCTGATGGCCGAGCTTGAAAAGATCATCCGCGTCATGCGCAAGCTCGACGAAAGCGCCCCGCATGCCGTTCTGCTCGTGCTCGATGCCACCGTGGGCCAGAACGCGCTCTCGCAGGTCGAGATCTTCGGCAAGGCCGCCGGCGTAACCGGCCTCGTCATGACCAAGCTCGACGGCACGGCGCGCGGCGGCATCCTCGTGGCGCTGGCCGACAAGTTCGCCCTGCCGGTGCATTATATCGGCGTCGGCGAGGGCGTCGACGATCTCGAACCGTTTGCCGCGCGCGATTTCGCGCAGGCGATCGCGGGAATTGCCGAGGAGCGTATTTGAGGCGGTGCGCAGCCTTGATAGGGCATGCGGATTTTCCCATATTCCGTCCATAAAGGCGTGCGAGCGTTCGGCTCGCCGCATCCATCACGAGCCGGCTCTGCTCCTGAACCGGAGTCGGTCGGCAAGCCGAGGTGACGCCATGTTCATTCAAACGGAAGCCACGCCGAACCCGGCGACCCTGAAATTCCTTCCCGGCAGCGTCGTCATGCCGTCGGGCACCTTCGATGCGCGCAGCGCCGAGGAGGGCGCCCGCTCGCCGCTGGCACAGCGGCTCTTCGCCATTCCCGGCGTCGCCGGCGTGTTCTTCGGCTATGATTTCATCACCGTGACCAAGAGCGACGGCGAGTGGCAGCATCTCAAGCCCTCCATCCTCGGCGCGATCATGGAGCACTTCATGGCCGGCCAGCCGGTGCTCGAGCAGGAATTCGCCGGCGGCAATGCCGAGAGCGGCGAAGAATTCTTCGAAGAAGCCGATGCCGATACCGTGGCCACCATCAAGGAGTTGCTGGAGACGCGGGTGCGCCCCGCCGTGGCCAGCGATGGCGGCGACATCACCTTCCGCGGCTACCGCGACGGCACGGTCTATCTCGCCATGAAGGGCGCCTGCGCCGGCTGCCCCTCGTCGACGGCGACGCTCAAGCACGGCATCCAGAACCTGCTGCGCCATTTCGTGCCTGATGTGCGCGAGGTCGAAGCGATCTGATCAGCGCTCTCGCGTGATGCGAGGCGGTCGCTGCGCGCGGTCTCTTTCATGTGCACTTGGATTGTCGGGCAATCTTAAGATGCATTAATGCGCGAAAAGCATGCAAATATAGTGCTGTCTTCCCGATGGCGCTTTCCCCCCATCACCGAAAGGATCCCCCCGATGACGCAGTCCGATTCGCGCCAGGCCGGCCATGGTCAGCCCGTGCCCGACCAGACCCTGGACCAGCTGTTTCGTGAAGCGCGCACGTATTACAAATGGCAGGACAAGCCCGTTTCCGAGGCGACCCTGCGTGCCTTGTTCGATCTGGTGAAGATGGGTCCGACCAGCGCGAATTGCTCGCCCGCAAGGCTGATCTTTGTCACCAGCCCCGAGGCCAAGGCGAAGCTCAAGCCGCATCTGATGGAGGGCAATGTCGAGAAGACCATGTCGGCCCCCGTCACTGCGATCATCGGCTACGATCTCGAATTCTACGAGCATTACGGTTTTCTCCATCCCCACAACCCCGATGCGCCGCGCTCCTGGGTGGAGGGCAAGCCGGATGCGATCCAGAAAACCGCCTTCCAGAACGGCACGCTGCAGGGTGGCTATCTGATCATGGCGGCGCGGGCGCTGGGGCTCGATTGCGGTCCGATGGCCGGTTTCGACAATGCGGGCGTGGAAAAAGTCTTCTTCCCGGATGGAAAAATCAAGGCGAACTTTCTATGCAATCTCGGTTATGGTGACCCTGACAGCCTGTTTCCCAGGTTGCCGCGATTCGCGTTCGAGGATGTCTGCGCGATCGAATGAGGCTGGCGTCACCGCGTGAAGGCGGGCTCGGGAGAGGATTTTGCGGGTTCTGGCGATCGATACGGCGCTCGGCGCCTGCTCGGCCTGCGTCCTCGATGCCGGGGCCGCTGATCCGCTCGCTGTCGAGACGCTGCTCATGGAGCGCGGCCACGCCGAAGCGCTGATGCCCTTGATCGGGCGGGTCGCCGAATCCGTGCCCGGCGGCTTCGAGAGCATCGACCGCGTCGCGGTGACGATCGGGCCCGGCAGCTTCACCGGCATGCGCGTGGGGATTTCTGCCGCGCGCGCCATCGGGCTCGCCGCCGATGTGCCTGTCGTCGGCGTCACCACGCTCTCGGCGCTGCTCGCCCCACTCGTCGCGGCGGGGGACCGCCGGCTGATCGCGGCGGCGATTGATGCCCGCCACGGGGCGGTCTATTTCCAGGCCGTGGCGCCGGGCGGGCGCAGCGTCGTCGCGCCCGCGCATATCGGCATCCGCGAGGCGGTGCGCTATCTCGGATCGGGCCCGGTGGTGCTGACGGGATCGGCGGCGAGCCTCGTCGCGGCGGAGGCCAT
>NZ_DATGCW010000083.1:0-7140 GCF_035311605.1 Saliniramus sp. | reverse complement strand
GCGCGCCGAGCTCCTCGAAGACCTTCGCCGCCTTCGCCGTCATCGCCTCCACTTCCGGGTCGAGATTCTCGACGTAACCCAGTCGCGGGCTCCAGCCGATGCGCAGGCCGCGCACCCCGTCTTCGAGTCCCACACGGAAATCGGGCGAAGCACCGTGCAGTGCGGTGATATCACGCGCATCGGGCCCGCTGGTCAGGCTGAGCATCAATGCCGCATCGCGCACCGAGCGGGTCATTGGGCCGATATGCGAGACGATCGCGAAAGGTGAGGGCGGATAAGCCGGGATGCGGCCATAGCTCGGTTTCATCCCGAAGATCCCGCAAAAGCTCGACGGAATGCGCACCGAACCGGCGCCGTCCGTGCCGATATGCAGAACACCCAGATTGAGCGCGGCGGCGGCACCGGCCCCGGCCGAGGAGCCACCGGTGGTGTGGCGCGTATCCCAAGGGTTGCGCGTGATGCCGTGCTGCGGCGAATCGCCGAGGCCCTTCCAGCCGAATTCCGGCAAAGTCGTGCGCCCGACCGGAATCGCCCCGGCCTCGACCATGCGCCCCACCACCGGCGCGGAAAAGGCCATTCGACTGTCAGCGGATGTGCGCGAACCGCGCAGCATCGAATAGCCTTCCTGCGCGACATTGTCCTTGACCGTCATGGGCAGGCCATCGAGCGCACCCAAGGGTTCGCCCTTCACCCAGCGTGCCTCCGATTCGCCCGCTTTTGCGAGCGCCGTCTCGCGGTCGATCCAGACGAAGGCGTTGAGCGCCGGCTGATGTGCCTCGATCGCATCGAGAACGGTAGTCGCGACCTCTTTCGGTGAAATTGTGCGGTTGCGATAGGCGGCGAGAAGGTCATGGGCGTCGAAGGAGAGAAGATCGGTCACGCTGTTGCCCTCGGTCGATGGGTCTGTGGCTTTGACGGCAGCTTAACAAAGCCCGCCGGGCTGACCAGTCCACCGCGGGCAGGAAAGTACGCGAAGCCGTGCAAGAGCCGGTTGGGTTTTGGTCGCCGGTTCGGCGTGGAGGATGCGATGGTGGGCGAATGCCTGTAGGCTACCTGCGGCACAGCGAATCAGCGGAGCGAGATCTTGGCGCAATCCCCCGGCGCATCGACCCAGGACCCCGCAGAGCAGGACGCGGCTCCGCCTCGGGCGCCGGATCCCGAGCGCGGGCGTCGCCGCCTGGGCCTCGCGGCCTGGTGTCTGTATGACTGGGCGAATTCCGCCTTCAACACGGTGATCGGCACGTTCATCTTTTCGGTCTATTTCGCCCGTGGCATCTATGGCGACGAGACAGCCGGCGCGGCCTTGTGGGGCTATGCGCTGGGCGCGGCGGGACTGACCGTGGCGATCCTGAGCCCGATTCTCGGATCGATCGCTGATCGTGGCGGGCGGCGCAAGCCGTGGCTGTTCAGCTTCATGATGATCACCGTGATCGCGACGGCCCTTTTGTATTTCGCCCGGCCTGACGCGTCCTTCGTGGTCTACGCGCTTGCATTGATGATCATCGCCTCGATTGCCTTCGAGCTCGGCACGGTGTTCTACAATTCCATGCTGCCGGTGATCGCGCCGCCGGACATGACCGGGCGGATCAGCGGCTGGGGCTGGGGCATGGGTTATATGGGCGGCCTCGGTGCGCTGGCCCTGTGCCTCGTCCTGCTGGTTCAGGCCGAGGAGCCGTTCTTCGGACTGGTGGGTACGGATGGCGCGCAGAACGTGCGTGCCACGGTGCTGGTCGTGGCGGCCTGGTTCTTCCTCTTCTCTCTGCCGCTGTTCTTTCTCACACCTGATACGAAGGCCAGTCCGGCGCCCTGGCGCGAGCATGTCACCAGGGGCCTTGCGGTCTTGTGGAACACGCTGAAGCAGATCCGCCATCAGGGACATCTCGTGCGCTTCCTGATCGCCTCCGCGCTCTATCGCGACGGCCTGTCGACGCTGTTTGCCGTGGGCGGGCTCTATGCGGCGGGCACCTTCGGCATGAGCTTCGACCAGATCCTGATCTTCGCCATCGGCCTCAATGTCACGGCGGGGCTCGGTGCCGCGAGCTTCGCCTTCGTCGATGACCGGATCGGACCGAAGGCGACGATCCTGATCGCACTTGCCGGCCTGATCGGACTTGGCGTGACGATCCTGATGGTCGATGACGTCACCACCTTCATCGCGCTGGCGCTCGGGCTCGGCATCTTCGTCGGCCCCGCCCAGGCGGCAGGGCGCTCGATGATGGCGCGGCTGACGCCGCAAGCGATGGAATCGGAAATGTTCGGCCTCTATGCCCTGGCCGGCAAGTCAATCTCCTTCCTCGGCCCGGTGCTCTACGCCACCGCCACGACGATCTTCGACAGCCAGCGCGCCGGCATGGCCACCATCGTCCTCATCTGGACCGCCGGCGCCCTCCTGCTCGCCACCGTCCCCGCCCCGAAGGCGCGCCGCCCGGAGGCGCCAAAGGCGGTGCTCAAGGGCGTGGCGAACGGGGGGTGAGGATGGATCTCGACCAAATTCTGATCAAATCGCTTGTGCAGAATGGTGGTCTGACGGATGAGGACATCGCCGCGATTGCCGATGTCCCGATAGCCGCAATCGCTGGCTGGAAGAGTGGCCACACCAAGCCGCCGCCACGCCATGCGCTGATTCTCGCGGATCTGCGTCGCGTCACCGAACAGCTCGGTGCGTATTACACTCCGGACAAGATACGCATTGGCTTCATGCGCCCCATCCGCAGCTGGACGGGACGCGTTCGGTCGATCTGATCCGGCATGGCCGCAGCACTGCGGTGTTGGCAGTGATCGATCGGCTCGATGGCGATGTTTTCATCTGAGGAAGCGGGGTCCAAAGCCCTCCCGCCTCACCCGGCGTCCTTCTCCAGCCGCGTCAGCCAGCGTTTGGCCTGGCGCTTGACATTGGCCGGTGCGGTGCCGCCATAGCTCACGCGGCTTTTCACCGAGCGCTCGACACCCAGCACCTTGAAGATCTCGTCGGTGATGCGCGGCTCGACCGATTGCATCTGGGCGAGCGTGAGTTTTTCCAGCCCCGTCTTCTGCGCTTCCGCCATGGCGACGAGGCGCCCGGTAACGTGGTGGGCGTCGCGGAAGGGCATGTCGAGGACGCGCACCAGCCAGTCGGCGAGATCGGTGGCGGTGGAAAAACCGGCGCCGGCCCAGCGCTTCATCGCCTTGGTATCGGGCTCCATGTCCTGCACCATGCCCGTCATCGCCGCGAGGCAGAGCGAGAGCGATTGCAGCGCGTCGAACATGCCTTCCTTGTCTTCCTGCATGTCCTTGGAATAGGTCAGCGGCAGCCCCTTCATTACGACGAGCAGGGCCTGGAGCGCGCCAAAAATGCGCCCGGACTTGCCGCGTATCAGCTCCGCGGCATCCGGGTTCTTCTTCTGCGGCATGATCGAGGAGCCGGTGGTGAACTTGTCGGAGAGCCGGATGAAGGCGAATTGCGGCGTCATCCACAGCACGATCTCTTCCGAAAAGCGCGACAGATGCACCGCGCAGATCGAAGCGGCCGAAAGCGTCTCCAGAGCAAAATCGCGATCGGCCACCGAATCGAGCGAATTCGCCGTGGGCCGATCGAAACCCAGCGCCTTCGCCGTCATCTCGCGATCGATCGGGAAGGACGTGCCGGCCAGGGCCGCCGCGCCGAGCGGGCATTCGTTGAGGCGCTTGCGCGCATCCGCGAGCCGCCCGCGATCACGGCCCAGCATCTCGACATAGGCCAGCAGGTGATGGCCGAAAGTGACGGGCTGGGCCGATTGCAGATGCGTGAAGCCGGGCATCACCGCTCCAGCGAAGGCATGGGCCTTCTCGGCGAGGGCCGTTTGCAGGCCGCGTATCTGGGCGTCGAGGGTGTCGATCGTGTCGCGCACCCAGAGCTTGTTATCAGTCGCGACCTGATCGTTGCGCGAACGGCCCGTATGCAGGCGCCCGGCCACCGGGCCGATCAGATCCTTTAGACGTGACTCGACATTCATATGGATATCTTCGAGGGCGCGCGAGAACGTGAACGATCCCGCTTCGATTTCCTCGAATACGCTCTTGAGTCCGCCCGAGATCGCCGCCACATCTTCACGGGAGAGGATGCCGGTTTCGGCCAGCATCGCGGCATGGGCGAGCGAGCCCTGAATGTCCTGGCGTGCCATGCGCTTGTCGAAGTCGATGGAGGCGTTGATCTCCTCCATGATTTCGGCGGGTCCGCTGGCATAGCGTCCGCCCCACATCCGATTGCTCACGTGCTGGCCCCTCTTGATGGAATGACGGTGAAACCGACGATGACGATGCAGAATGACGAGCCGAACCGCCCCGTCGATGATCCCGATCAAGCGATAGCGCCTGCTTCCGGACGGGGCAAGGCCCCGAAAGCGTTGATCGCGCTGGGCCTGCTCATCGGAGTGGCGGGTATCGCCTATACCATGCTCTCCCCCGGCGGTGAGGCGGTAGCGGAAGCCTGCGCGCCATCGGTTCCGCTGGTTGAGGCGCTGGCGCCGCATGCGCGTGGCGCGGTGGCGGCGGTGAACGTGCATGAAGTGCCGCGCCTGCCACCCGAATTCAGCTTTGCCGGCCCCGATGGCGAGGCCATGACGCTGGCCGATTTCTCCGGGCGCACGGTGCTCGTCAATCTCTGGGCCACCTGGTGCGCGCCCTGCCGCGAGGAGATGCCGGCGCTCAATACCCTGCAGACGGAATTCGGCGGTGACGATTTCGAAGTGGTGGCGATCAATGTCGATACCCGCAATCTCGACCAGCCGCGCGCCTGGCTGGAAGAGCACGGCATCGACGATCTGCGCTTCTTCGCCGAGCATGACGGCGTACTGCTCCAGAGCCTGCAGCGTTCCGGCCATGTCGTGGGCCTGCCGACGACGGTAATCTTCGGGCCCGGCAATTGCGAACTCGCCGTTCTGCGCGGCTATGCCGACTGGGCCAGCGAGGACGGGTTCCGCTTTCTGCGCGAAGCGCTCGCCGGTGCGCGCGGTTCATCTTGACGCGGGCCTGCACTGTTGTTCTGATGCTCTTCTACGCTAGGCGAAGCGGCTTCGTCGCGTGTTGGGCGTCGGGAGGACGTGATGGCGCGGGCAACGGAATCGGGCGCCGATCAGGGCGCAAGCGCGCAGACCGGTATCATCTTCGAACTCGACGGGCGTGAGGTTATCGCCCGTGCCGGCGAGACCATCTGGGACGTGGCCCGGCGCGAGGGTGTCACCATCCCGCATCTGTGCCATCGCCCGGAAGCGGGCTATGCGCCGGACGGCAATTGCCGCGCCTGCATGGTCGAGATCGCGGGAGAGCGCGTGCTTGCCGCCTCCTGCATCCGCGAAGCGCAGCCCGGCATGGTGGTCACCAGCGCCTCCGACCGCGCTGTCACCGCGCGCAAGCTGGTGATGGAACTCCTCGTCGCCGACCAACCGCCGCAAGAGACGGCGCATGACCAGATTGCGCCCCTGTGGCACTTCGCCGAGGCACAAGGCGTCGCGCAATCGCGCTTTCCCTCGCGTTTTGCGGATGAAACCCCGCATCAGGATCTCTCGCACCCGGCCATGGCGGTCAATCTCGACGCCTGCATCGCCTGCAATCTGTGCGCCCGCGCGTGCCGCGACGTTCAGGTCAACGACGTGATCGGCATGGGCTTTCGCGGCGATCATCATCGCCCCGTCTTCGATCTCGACGATACCATGGCGGATTCCACCTGTGTGGCCTGCGGCGAATGCGTTGCGGCCTGCCCCACCGGCGCGCTGATGCCGAAATCCATCGTCGATGCCGATACGCAGATCGGCACGCGGGCGGTCGATCGCGAGGTCGATTCCGTCTGCCCCTATTGCGGCGTGGGCTGCCAGATCTCCTACAAGGTCCGCGACGGTGAAATCGCCTATGTCGAGGGGCGCGACGGGCCGGCCAACGAGAACCGGCTCTGCGTCAAGGGCCGCTTCGGCTTCGACTATATCAGCAACCCCCAGCGCCTGACCAAACCCCTGATCCGCCGCGAGAACGCGCCCAAGGGGCTCAATGTCGATCCCGCGAACCCGCTCACGCATTTTCGCGAGGCGAGCTGGGACGAGGCGCTGGGCCTCGCCGCCAAAGGCTTGAAACGCATCCGGAAGGATCATGGCGGGCGCGCCATTGCCGGTTTCGGCTCGGCCAAGGGGTCGAACGAGGAGGCCTATCTCTTCCAGAAGCTGATCCGGCAGGCTTTCGGCACCAACAATGTCGATCACTGCACGCGGCTGTGCCACGCTTCCTCCGTCGCCGCCCTGATGGAGGGGATCGGCTCCGGCGCTGTGACGGCGCCGTTCACCGATGCGCGCCACGCCGATGTGATCATCGTGATCGGCGCCAATCCGACCGAGAACCACCCCGTCGCCGCGACCTATCTCAAGCAGGCCGCCAAGGCCGGCGCGCGGCTGATCGTGATGGATCCGCGCGGGCACGCCCTGCGCAAGCACGCCAGCGATCTCGTACAGTTCCGCCCCGGCTCGGACGTGGCTCTGCTCAACGCCATGATGCATGTCATCGTGGCGGAAGAGCTCTATGACCGGCAATATATCCAGGCCCATACGGAAGGCTTCGACAAGCTCTCGGCGCACCTTGCCCGCTACACGCCGGAAGCCATGGCGCCCGTTTGCGGCATCGAGGCCGGGCACATCCGCGACCTGGCCCGCGCCTATGCGACGGCGGAACGCGCCATGATTTTCTGGGGAATGGGTGTCTCGCAACACACGCATGGCACCGACAATGCCCGCTGCCTGATCTCGCTCGCCCTGATGACCGGCCATGTCGGGCGCCCCGGCACCGGTCTGCATCCCCTGCGCGGCCAGAACAATGTGCAGGGCGCCTCCGATGCGGGGCTGATCCCGATGGTCCTGCCCGATTACGCGAAGGTGAGCGATCCCGCCGTGCGCGAGCGGTTCGAGGCGCTTTGGGGCTTTGAAATCGACCCGCAGCCGGGGCTCACCGTGGTCGAGATCATCGAGGCGATCCATCGTGAAGAGATACGTGCCATGTACATCATGGGCGAGAACCCGGCCATGTCGGATCCCGACGTCGCCCATGCGCGCGAGGCGCTGGCCGCGCTCGAGCATCTCGTGGTGCAGGACATCTTCCTCACCGAGACGGCGATGTTTGCCGATATCGTGCTCCCCGCCTCGGCCT
>NZ_DATGCW010000082.1:0-25938 GCF_035311605.1 Saliniramus sp. | reverse complement strand
GTGATGCGCACCGCCGCCGCGACGCCGAGATCGGCCTGGACGAGCACGTCTTCCAGCTCCTCCAGCGTCTGCGCATCGAGCTTGCGTTTGGTGAAGATGCCGGTAATGCCGGCACCGATCGTGGAGGAGGTGCGCGACAGGCCCTCGGTCAGGCGCTTCCACCAGGAGCGCTTGACGGGTGCGGGTTCCGCAGGCGGAGCGGGGCGCGCTTCGGGCGCCCCTTCCTCGTGCGGGGCACCGGTATCCGGATCGGGCGCGCTCGGCGCAGACTTGTCGGACTCGGGCTTGTCAGGCGCGGGATCGGACGCCTCCTTGCCGAACAGCCTGGACCAGAGTCCGCGCTTTTCGTTGCCGCCATTGTTACCATTGTCGCTCATCGACGCCCGTCCCTGTTCGCCGCGAGAGGCGGCTTTTGCTTGCTGCGACACGCATCACGCGCTAGCGCATCATCATGATGCCCCGATTGACTCCAGACGCACTCGCCGCGCGCATCCTGTATCGCGACGCGCTCATGCTCGTCATCGATAAACCCGCCGGCCTGCCGGTGCATCCCGGCCATGGCGGAGGCGAGACGCTGGAGGATCATCTCGATGCCTTGCGTTTCGGTCTACCCGCCCGCCCGCAAATCGTCCACCGTCTCGACCGCGACACCTCCGGCTGCCTGGCCCTCGGACGCCATGCCAAGGCTCTGCGCCGGCTCAATGCGCTCTTCGCGGAACGCCGCGTCACCAAGATCTACCAAGCCTGGCTCGATGCGATCCCCGCCGACCAGAACGGTATGATCGATTGCCCGATTGCGCCGGTCGATCCGCTCACGCCCTGGCGCGTCATCGCCGATCCGGAAGGCCTGCGCCCGGGCGCCCAGCCGGCACAGACGCGCTGGCGGGTTCTGGAGAAGCGTGATTCGCGCGCCCTTGTGGAGCTTCGCCCCGTCACCGGGCGCACGCATCAGCTGCGGGTGCATTGCGCCCATGCCGGATGGCCGATCTGCGGTGATTCGCTGCACGGTCGCGCTCAGCATGACGCCCCGCTGCTGCTTCATGCCAGGGCGCTGGTAGTGCCGCTCTATCCCAAACGCGAACCGGTCCGCGTCGAAGCGCCGCTGCCGGCGCATTTCCCGACTCCGGCACCCTCCCCAAAGGACGCAAAGCTGTGCTAAAGCGCGCGCAGTGCTCATCATGATGGACGGTTTCATGCGCGCCCTCAGACTCCACGGCGACCGCGATCTGCGTATCGACGATATCGAATCTCCCGGCCAGCCCGGCCCCGGCGAAGTGCTGATCCGGGTGCGGGCGGTGGGGCTCAACCATATCGATGTCTGGGGTTATCGCGGCATGGCATTTGCCAAACGCAAGCTGCCGCTGGCCGTCGGCGCCGAGGCCTCGGGCGAGATCGTCGCGACGGGCGCGGACGTCGCGGGCTTCACGCGGGGTCAGCGCGTGGTGATGTACGGCGCCATGACCTGCGGCGAATGCCGGGCCTGCCGCGAGGGGCGGGACAATCTGTGCGAGAATGTCGGTGGCATCATGGGTTTTCACCTCGACGGCTTTGCCCGCGAGGAGATCATCATGCCCGCGCGGCTCGTCATCCCGGTACCGGACGGTGTGAGCTTCGCAGACGCCGCCTGCGCGCCGATCGCCTTCGGCACCGTGCAGCACATGCTGTTCGATAATGCGAAGCTCGAGCCCGGCGAATCGATCCTGGTCCATGCGGGCGGATCGGGCATCGGCACGGCGGCGATCAAGATGGCGAAGGCCATCGGCTGCACCATATACGCCACTGTCGGCGATGACGAAAAGGGCGCCAAGGCGAGGGAACTCGGCGCCGATCACGTGATCAATTATCGCGAGGAGCGCTTCGAGGGCGAGGTGCGCCGGCTGACGAAGCGCAAGGGTGTCGATGTCGTCTTCGAGCATGTCGGCGCCGATACCTGGAACGGCTCGCTTCTTTGCCTCAAGCGCGGCGGGCGCCTCGTCACCTGCGGCTCGACCTCCGGCGTCTCCACCCAGATGAACCTGATGCAGCTGTTTCAGCAGCAATACCGCATTTTCGGCTCTTTCGGCTGCTCGATGCGCAATATCCGCGAATCGCTCGACAAGATGGCCGGCGGCATGACGCCCGTGATCGACACGGCGTTCCCGCTGGAAGAATTCACGCAAGGACTCGACCGGCTCGAGAGCCGCAAGGTCTTCGGCAAGATCATCGTGACGCTCTGAGGCCGGATCGAGGCCGGACGGGCAAAAACGTATTGCGGCGAAACGATCGGCTCGCCGCAATCATGCATGCGTGAATCAGGAATCGAAGCGGTGACACGCCATCAATCGACGTCGCGCTCACCCGGCTCCGAGACAGTCGCTGCAGGATTTGCGGGGTTGGATGGATTCGTGATCGCACTCTCGTCGGTGATCGACGTTTCCGTGGTCGGCGTTTTTTCCCCGACCCAGAAGAGATACCCGCCCATGGCGACGAGGGCCAGGATCAGACCGGCGATCAGCACCTTCAGGACCGGCTTGCCTTCGGATCCCTGCTTGGCTTCTTGTTCATTGATTTTTTGTGCCATGATCAACGTCCTTTCACTGTTTCGATCGCGCAGCGATCATAAAACTCTTCAAATCAACGTCAAAATGGCCAAGCTGTTCCATCCGCCACGCGATTCACGCCTCGCGCGTGGCAAGAATCGCTTCGACATGCTCTTGCACCTTCAGCGCCTCGGCGAGCGTGGCGAGATCCTGCGCCGCGCCTTGTGTCAGGGCGGCGACCTTGTCGAGCTGGCGGGCGAGGATGAGGGGGCGGGCCTTCTCGTTCGGGATCGCGTCCGGCGCCTCTACGAATGAGCCGGTGGCGGGGTCGAGCCGTTCGGCGTAGGACCAATCCCGCAGACGGATTGTGCCCTTGTCGCCGGTCAGCGTCCAGGTGTTGTGATCGTCCTTGTCGGTAATGCCGACGCCCCCCTCCAGCGCGACCGGCAGGCCTGGAAGCGAGAGATCGGCGCTGACGGCGCGCTCCGAGCGACCGGCTTCGGGGAAGGAGACACGGGCATCCGCGAGACGTAGATCACCGAGCATGCGCAGGGTGAGGAAGAGGAAATGCGAGACGACCTCGCGGGTGAAGCCACCCTCCTCCGGGCCGTCGAGCCAGGAAACCGCATCATGCTGCCAGGGGCGCGGCCATTGCCTGAAGCCGATTTCGATATCGACCCGCTGCGGCGTGCCGACGATGCCCTGATCGACCCAGTCGCGCAATTGCGCCACCGCGAAGGAAGAGGCGAAGGGGAAATTGACGGCAAAGCGGGCTTCCGGCGCTTCGCGCGCGAAGGCGCGGGCATCGACGAGATCGGTCGCCAGAGGCTTCTCGCAGAACACCGCCTTGCCGGCGGCGAGCGCCGCGCGCGCCAGCGGCAGATGGCTGGCCGGGGGCGAAGCAATGTAGACGCAATCGCTCGCTTCGATCAGCGCATCACTGCTCCCGGCGACGCTGATCGCGGGGAAATCCGCCGCAAGCCGTGCCTGCGCGGCGGGCGAAGGGTCGAAAACCGCAGCGACGCCGATGCGCGCCGGATCATGGGCCATTGCTGCGCGCAACAGCCGCTCGCCCATGATGCCGTAACCGATGATCCCGAGTTTCACGCTCATGACGCCTCTCCTGCTGCCGTTTTCTGCGAGGCCATGGTGCTGCCATGCCGCAGCGTTCGGGAAAATCGGTGAAAGCGCCATACGGCTTGTGCATGGCGCTTTCGCGCTGTTGCCCATGCCGGAAGCCTCGTGTAAGGGAACGCTTCGAATTATGTCCATGACGGCCTTTCGAAACCGGTGCTCGGCGCCGGTTTCCAGCGGGCCGCCCAGCCAGAGACCGGAGCACGAGGCGCGATGTCCTCTACTTTTGATACTGTTGCCGACATCATTGCGGACACCGCCGACATTCCGCGTGAGGAAATTACGCCGGAAAGCCATGCGATCGACGATCTGGGAATCGACTCGCTCGCCTTCCTCGACATCGCCTTCGCGATCGACAAGGCTTTCGGCATCAAGCTGCCGCTCGAGCAGTGGACTCAGGAAGTCAATGAAGGCAATGCGCCGGCGGAACAGTATTTCGTCATGAAGAACCTCGTCGCACGTATCGACGAACTGGTCGCGGCGAAAGCCGGCTGAGGCGCATCGGCGCGATCGCAGGGACGTTCGGGGGAGCGCAGCTTTCGGCTGCCTGGAAGCATTTGCCCCGCCATGCGCCCTTCTGGCAGTATGCGCGGCAACGGGAGCGATCATGCGGCTCGAATATTTCGAGATGATCGATCGGGTGACGGCCTTCGACCGCGAAGGCCGCTCAATTAGCGTGCGCTCGGTCGTCCCGTCACAAAGTCCTGTCTTCGAGGGGCATTTCCCCGGCCACCCATTGGTGCCAGGCGTGCTCCTCACGGAGACCATGGCGCAGGCCTCGGGTTATCTCGTGCTTGGTTTGATGGACTTCACGCATATGCCGTTCCTGATGGCGGTCGACAAGGCGCGCTTTCGTGATTTCGTCACACCCGAGGCCGTAATCGATATCAGTGCCGTGCTTGAGCACGAGGGCTCCGGTTACGCGGCCACGAAGGCGCGTATCAGCGTTGACGGCAAACGCATCTGCGATGCGCAACTGCGCTTTCGCACCATGCCATTCCCGGAAGGGCTCGATGAACAGATGCGTGGACAGGCGCGCCGGATCGGTCTGATGGAGGCGATGGACGCATGACGGGCGCACAGGCTTCTTCAGATGCGCGATCGCCGGATCGCGACGTTGTGATCACCGGCTCCGGCATTCTCACCAGCGCCGGAATCGGCGTCGCCCCCAATCTCGATGCCCTGCGCGGCGAAACGCGGCCATATATAGACGATATGCGCTTTGCTCCCTTCCCGGTGCACCCGGCCGGCGAGGTCGATTTTTCGCAGCAGATCCCGAGGAAATCGGATCTGCGTCAGATGGAGCCCTGGCAGAAGCTCGGCGTTTACGGCGCCGGCCTTGCCCTCGACAACGCCGGCGCCAAGGCCGACGCCGCGCTCAAGGCCGATATGAGCCTGATCGTCTGCGCCGGTGGTGGCGAGCGCGATTACGATGTCGACGGCCAGATCCTGACGCAGATCTCGCAGCAGGCCGATCAGGGCGCTTTCCTGAACGAGCGCCTGATGAGCGACGTGCGCCCGACGCTGTTCCTCGCGCAATTGTCCAATCTGCTCGCCGGCAACATCGCCATCGTCCATGGCGTGACCGGCGCCTCGCGCACATTCATGGGGGAGGAGCAGGCCGGAATCGATGCAATCCGCATCGCCCATGCCCGCATCCGGGCCGGCCAGGCGGACATCGTGCTCGTCGGCGGCTCGTTCAACGGCGAGCGCGCCGACAGCCTCATGGTCTACGAACTCGGCGGGATGCTGTGGAAGCAGCCCTTTGCCACTGTCTTCTCGCGCCCGGAGCGCGGCGGCGGTTTCATCCTCGGCTCCGGTGGCTGCTTCCTCGTGCTGGAATCGCGCGCTCACGCGCAAAGGCGGGGTGCGGATATCGTCGCGCGGATCGATGAGATCGGCGCCGATCTCGCCCGCCGCCAGCCCGGCGCCACGGCTAAGATGCTCGAAAAACTCTGGACGGAAGTCGCACCCGGCCCCGATGCCTTGGTGATTTCCGGCGCGACCGGCGTGAAGGGACGCACTGAGGAAGAGCGCGCCGCGCTCGGTCGTCTCGCGCCCGGGGCACGGATTCTCGCGCTCCAGGACGCGTTCGGCCATCTGATGGAGGCGCAGGCGCCCGCCGGTGTGGCGCTTGCCGCTGCCGCGATCGCGCGCGGCGATGCGCCGGAAGCCGTCGTCACCAGCATCGGTCACCAACGCGGCGAGGGCGTGATCCGCCTGTCGCGGGCGGATGCGCCGGCGCGTGCCGGTCGGGAGGGTTGAGCATGTCCGCCTGTCGTGATCGCCTCGGTCGCCCCCTTGTCGCCGTCACCGGCATGGGCCTCGTCACCTCACTTGGTGAGGGCAAGGCCGATAACTGGAATGCCCTGACCGCCGGGCGTTCCGGTATCCACCCCATCCGCCGCTTCTCCATCGAGAACCTGCGCACCACGATTGCCGGTACCGTCGATTTCATTGATGTCGATCCGTTCTGCGCGCCGCTGCTCTCGCAGGAATTTGCCAGCCGCGCGGCGCAGGAGGCGATCGCACAGGCGGGGATCGGCGCGGAATTTCCCGGCTCGCTCTTCATCGCCGTCCCGCCGGTCGAGGTCGAGTGGCCACAGCGCATCGCCCTCGCCAAAGCCTCCGGGCAGACCGGCGACGTGACTTATACCGATCTCCTCAAGGCCGCCGGCAGCGGCGATTACCGTACCTGGCACGATCTCTTCCTCTTCGGCACAGTGGCCGAGCGGCTTCAGGAGCGCTTCGGCACGCGCGGCTCGCCGATTTCACTCTCCACCGCCTGCTCGTCCGGCGCCACGGCGATCCAGCTCGGAGTCGAGGCAATCCGGCGCGGCGAAGCGCCGGCGGCTTTATGCATTGGCACCGACGGCTCGGTCCATGCCGAGGCGCTGATACGCTTCTCGCTGCTCTCGGCGCTCTCCACCCAGAACGATCCGCCGGAATCTGCGGCCAAGCCGTTCTCGAAAAATCGCGACGGTTTCGTCATGGGCGAAGGCGGCGCGGCGCTCGTTCTCGAAGATGCCGAACACGCGATCGCGCGCGGCGCGACAATCCTGGGCTATGTGCTCGGCTGCGGCGAGAAGGGCGATGGCTTCCACCGCACCCGCTCCAGCCCCGACGGCGCGCCGATCATCGCCGCCATCCAGGGCGCGATCGACGATGCGGGCCTGTCGCCGGATGCGATCGACTACGTCAACGCCCATGGCACCGGCACGCCGGAAAATGACAAGATGGAATCACTCGGCCTGATGCAGGTGCTCGGCGAGCGCATGCAAAGCGTGCCGATCTCTTCCAACAAGTCGATGATCGGCCACACCCTCACAGCTGCCGGAGCTGTGGAGGCCGTGTTTTCGCTGATGACCATCGCCGAGGGCCGGATTCCGCCGACGATCAATTATCACGTCCCCGATCCCGCGATCCCGCTCGATGTCGTACCCAATGAAGCGCGCGATGCGGATATGCGGGTGGTTCTGTCGAATTCCTTCGGTTTCGGCGGCCAGAATACCTGCCTCGTCCTTGCCGCAGAGCCGGTCTGAACGGGCATATCCTCGATAGTGCCGGGAGGCTTCTCACCATGAGCAGGCGGATTCTCGTAACGGGCGGCGGCAAGGGCGTCGGCGCGGCCATCGTGCGCAGCCTTGCGCAGGCCGGTTACGACGTCGATTTCACCTATCGCACCTCGGCGGATGCCGCGCAGGCGCTGGCGCAGGAACTTGTCGATGCGCATACGGGCGTCTCTGTGAACGGGTTTGCCCTCGATCTGTCGGACAAGGATGCGATCGAGGCGTTTTGCGAGCGCATCGAAGGCGAGGGTTATTACGGATTCGTGCATAATGCCGGCCAGCCCTATGACGCGCTCACCGCGATGATGGCGCAGGAAAAGGCCGAAGCGGCGATGCAGGTTAATTTCTGGGCCTTCACTCGCCTCGCCAAGGCGCTGATGCGCACCATGCTGCGTGCGCGGGAGGGGCGGATCGTCGCCATCGGTTCCGTCGCCGCGCTCCAGGCCACTGCCGGCAATGCCGCCTATGCCGCCTCGAAAGGCGCACTGATCTCCTATGCCCGCACGCTCGCCATCGAGACCGCCAAGCGCGGCGTCAGCGTCAACGTGATCGCGCCGGGTTTTATCGATACCGACATGATGGCGAGTTACGAGGCCTATCGCGAAAATATGGAAAAACAGATCCCGGCAGGACGCTTCGCGCGTCCCGAGGAAGTTGCAGGGCTCACAGCCTTCCTGATGAGCGAGCCGGCAGGCTATATCACCGGCGCCGTATTGCCGATCGATGGCGGGCTTACCGCCATGATCGGCGTGCATCGCTGATTTTTTCGACGATTGCGGCGGAGTGCGCAAAGTGGCGGGTGATGACGAGCAGGGCGGCGACGGCGCAAACGGCGTTAAGCCGAAGGCGGCCTGGCGCAAGGGAACCGGTAAACCGGGCTATGGCAAGCCTTCCTATGGTAGGCCTCCCGACGGCAAGAAGCCCGGTTACCGTCCCGGCGGGCGCGGTCCCGCCCCGCGCCGTGATCCGCGCAACGCGCCGGAAGACGGCGTTGCGGTGATCTATGGTTGGCATCCGGGCCTCGAGGCCCTGCGCAATTCCAGGCGCCGGATCCGCAAGCTCATCGCCACCGAGAACGCCGTAAACCGGCTCACCGCCGAGCTCGGGACCCTTCCCGTCACCCCGGAACTCGTCGCTCCGCGCGAGATCGACAGGCTGCTCACGCCCGATGCGGTGCATCAGGGCATCTATATCGAGGCCGACCCGCTCGATCATCCCGGCGGTATAGACGGGCTGGGCGCGGACGCGCTGGTGCTGGTACTCGACCAGATCACCGACCCGCACAATGTCGGCGCGATCCTGCGCAGCGCCGCCGCTTTCGGCGTCACCGCCATCGTCACCACCGCCCGCCATTCCCCCGCCGCGACGGGAGTTCTGGCTAAATCGGCCTCTGGCGGGCTCGAACACGTGCCCTTCATCACCGTGCGCAATCTCGGCGATGCGCTGCAGCGGCTGGGCGAGCGCGGGTTCTACCGCATCGGCCTCGATTCGGAGGGCGCGGAGGATTTCGATGCGCTCACCCCCCGCCTGCCACTCGCACTCGTGCTTGGCGCCGAGGGCAAGGGACTGCGCCAGCGCACCCGCGCCTGTTGCGATGTCGTCGCGCGGCTCGAGATGCCCGGCGTGATCAAGAGCCTCAACGTCTCCAACGCCGCTGCCGTCACGCTGCATACGCTGACGCGCAAACTCGTGCGCGGGAGTGCCGCCTCATGAAGATCCTGCTCGTCGTCGCCGTGGCGCTCGTCGATACGGACGGGCGGGTGCTGATCGCGCAGCGCCCGGAAGGCAAGCAGATGGCGGGCCTGTGGGAATTTCCCGGCGGCAAGGTCGAGGCCGGGGAGCGTCCCGAGGAGACGCTGATCCGCGAATTGCGCGAGGAACTCGGCATCGAGACGCAGGAAGCCTGCCTCGCGCCTCTCACCTTCGCCAGCCACGCCTATCCCGATTTCCACCTGCTGATGCCGCTCTATATCTGCCGGCGCTGGCAGGGCGTGGTGCAGGCGCATGAGCATCAGGGTCTGAAATGGGTGCGCGCCACCCGCCTGCGCGACTATCCCATGCCCCCCGCAGACGAGCCGCTGATCCCGGTCCTGATCGACACGCTGGCGCATGCCTGAACGGCCCTCTCAGCCCGCAGCAGCGACGCTCGCCCGGCGCAGCATCGGCTGCGCCTTGCGATAGACGAGGCTGCGCCACAGCCATTCAGCCGGGCCGAAGCGGAATCGTGCGAGCCAGGCCCGCGACCAGAGTGGCATCGCGATCCAGATCGCAAGCACGATGAGTATCTGCCCGACGCGCCCGACCTCCATGAAAAGGCCGAGCCCGTGGCCGTAGAAGATCAGCGTGCAGACTATGCTCTGGGCAAGATAATTCGAAAACGCCATCCGCCCGACCGGTGCGAACACCGCCTGCATGGCGGGGCCGAAACGGCGCGCGGCGAGGATCACCAGCGCAGTATAGGCGAGCGCGAGAAGCGGTGCGGCGAGCGTGTTGGGCATGCGCCCGAAATAGAGCGAGAAGGTCATCTCCCAGCCGGCATTCTCGTTCATGACCACCCCGAGCCCGATGAGCGGCAGACCGAGCGCGAGACCCGTCACGGCGAGGCGTGCATAGGCCCGGCTGGACCATTCGCCCGTCATCAGCCCGCTCTTGAACGCGGCCATGCCGAGTGCCATCACGCCGAGCAGATAGAAGAAGAGTTCCGTGGGAATGCCGAAGAGTTGCATGCCGAGGGACTGCTCGACGCGCATGGCGAGTTGCTCGGCATAGCTGCCGCGATACGCTTCGATCTCCGCGAGCGCATAACTGCTGCTCGCGAGCCAGCTCTCGTCGGCGATGATCGCGATCTCTTCCGGTGGCAGCATGGTGATTCCGGCGCCGATCAGCGCGAACACGCCCTGCTGCAGGGCGAGAAGCACGAAGCCTGCGATCACCAGCCGGCGCGGCGACCAGTGGCGCATGAACACGGCGATCATCCCGATCAGCGCATAGGCGGTGAGGATATCGCCATACCAGATCAGATAGGCGTGGATCAGCCCGATCACGAGCAGCCAGATCATGCGCCGGTAATGCAGGGCGAGCGCGCCGTTGCCGGCGGCTTCCGCACGCTGCGTCATCAGCACGATGCCGGCGCCGAACAGCATGGTGAAGAGTGTGATGAATTTCTTGTCGAAGAAGACATGCGAAACCAGCCAGATGGCGTATTCGACAGCCCCAGTTGGCGCGACGGCGAGCGGGTTGATATAGGCAGCCGCGATCATGGCAAAGACCTGGATGTTCATCACCAGAATGCCGAACAGGGCAAAGCCGCGCAGGACATCGAGCGTGGCGATTCGCTCTGCACCGCTGACGGGGGCGACGCTGGCGGGGGCGGACGGATTGGCAGGCATGATCGCGTTCTCCTTCATCATGCATCGTCTTGACGCCGATCCCGGCGCCGGGTTTCGCCAAGGTGATGCCGATGCCTTCGCAGCGAAGCAAAGCCGCTTTCGGCAAGGGTAGCCAAAACTGCGCGAAAGCGTGCTAGTTTCCGTTCACGATGCGTGAATGGTTCGACAATTCCGCGAAGAAGGAAGCGCTGCGCTCGCTTGCGGGCGCGGCTTTCGCGGCCGCACTGATGACCGCGCTGGGGCCCTTCGGCACCTATGACATGCTTGAGACGCCCGCCCGCGCGTTCTACTGGTTCACGGTGATCGGGCTGATCTGGCTGCAGAGCGACCTTGTCACCCGCTTCCTCGAACGCGCGCTTGCCGGGCGCCTTCCGCGTCCCAATCTGACCATACCGACGATCGCGGCGGTTATCGTGGCCCTGCCGGCGACCGCCGTGGTGATCGTTGTCACCCAATTGATGATGCCGGGCGTGCAGATCAGCCTCGGCCAGACCCTGTGGCAGGTCTTTGTCGTGATCCTCGTCTTCAGCCTGGCCTTCAACAATCTGGGTGGCGCCACGACCGAAGCCGCAGCCGAGGGCGAGGCGCTCGAGGCCGAGCGGCGCATGGAGGAGGCGCGCCTGCGCGAGGAGGCGGGCCTGCGCGAAGACGCGCGCGCCATGCCGCGCAACGAGGCCCCGGCCCCGGATATGCGCTTTCGCCGGCGCTTCCCTGCGGGCCTGACGGGGCGGCTGCTTTGTCTGGAGATGGAGGATCACTATCTGCGCATCCATACCGACAAGGGCTCCGACATCATCCTGATGCGGATGAGCGATGCCGAGGAGGAGCTTTCCGAAGTCGAGGGCCTGCGCGTGCATCGCTCATGGTGGGTCGCGCGCGAAGCGGTGACGGGCATCAGGCGCGACGGCACGCGTCTGCTGCTGCAACTCGAAAACGGGCTCGAAATCCCCGTCGGCAAGACCTATCGGGGCGCGTTGCGCGATGCGGGGTGGCAGAATGCGGCGTCTTGAACTTTGCGCAGCCGCGGTCGTCGCGCTCATCCTGACCGCAAACGCACCCGCCATGGCGCAGGAGCGCTGCCGCCTCGCCTCCGCCGAACCCGGCGCGCATCTCACCGGCCTCGATCGCCACGGCTATCCGCTCACTGCCAACGGCACGGCAATGCGTCTGGTGGATCTGCGTGTCGCGGATATCGTCGCCGCCGATGCCCTGATCGCGCGCGCGCGACCCGCCTATCGCGTCTTGGCCGAATCGCAGCCTGATCGCTGGGGCCGCCTGCCGGTGCAGGCGATCCTCGATGACGGGCGCCCGCTCGCGGAAGTCCTGATTGATGCCGGCCTCGCGACGGTCGATCCCGGGACGGGGGCAATGCTGTGTGCACCGGAACTGCTCGAACGGGAGGCGCGTGCACGTGCGCAGCAACGCGGGATCTGGGCGGATGAGGACAATCGCCCGCTCTCCGCGCGCGACACCGACAGGCTTGCCGCCCGCGAAGGGGAACACGTTCTCGTCGAAGGGCGGGTCGTCAGCGTAGGGGAACGCGCGCGGGCCACCTATCTCGATTTTTCCCGTCGCTGGCGGGGGGGATTCACCGTGATCATTCCCGAGGAGATCTGGCGGGACCTGCTGGAACGAGGCATTGATGCCGACTATCTGAGTGATCGACGAATTCGCGTGCGCGGTGTAATGCTGGACTGGCGAGGGCCGGCAATCGAACTTGCAATTGCCGCATTCATCGAGAATCTGGAGACGGGGTCATCCCCGTAATGCGTAGCAGCCGGCCATGTGGAATTCCGTGAAACCGATAAAGCGAATCCTGTCGCGGCTTGTCGCGATTTCCGCTGCGGCATTCGCGCTCGCGGGCTGCGTCGGTGCAGGGACGGGCAGCGTCTTCTCGGCCGACACGCAAGCCCCCCTCGTCGCGGCGCTCGATACGGCGCAGGCGCGTGAGCATGCGCAACTCGTGGCCACCTTCGGCGGTGAATACGAGTCACTGCGCCTGCGCCGCCTGCTCAACGGCATCGTCGACGATCTGGTCCCCGCGACGCCTGAACCCGATCTGCGCATCCAGGTCACCGTGCTGGATTCACCTGCCGTCAACGCCTTCGCCCTGCCCGACGGGCGCCTCTACGTCACGCGCGGACTGCTCGCGCTGGCCAATGACAGCGCCGAGATTGCGGCGGTGATGGCGCATGAAATCGCCCATGTGACGCTGCGGCACGCCTCGACGCGGTCCGAATTGCAGATGCGCTCCGATCTCGTCGCTCGCGTCGTCGCGGATGTGCTGCGTGATCAGCGCGCGGTGGAGAATGTCCGGGCCGCCTCGCGTGTGGATATCGCCCGTTTCTCGCGCGAACAGGAATTCGAGGCGGATGCCGAGGGCATCGCCACCCTCGCCCGCGCGGACTATGACCCTTACGGCGCGACGCGATTCCTCGGTTCGCTGGAGCGCTGGGAAGGGCTGTCGCGGGCACGAACCGGGTCGCAAATGCAGCAGAGCGCCTACGACATGTTTGCGACGCATCCCGCCACCGGCCAGCGTATCGATGCGGCACGGGTGCTCGCGCGCCAACTCGCCGAGCGGGCCGGTGCGGGCGATGCGCGCGGTCGCGATGTCTATCTCGCCGCGATCAATGGCATGACCTTTGGGGACGGTGCCGCTGACGGGCTGGTACGCGGCGGGCGCCACTATGCGCATGGACGGCTGGGCATCGGCTTCAGCGCACCGGAGGGATTCACCCTGGACAATTCCTCGCGCGCGGTTCTCGGCAGTTCCGCCGATGAATCGCGGCGCATTCTCTTCGATCTCGTGGAGGCCGAGCCGGGACAGGATCTCGAATCCGTACTCGCCTCGACCTGGACCGATGACCTTACGGCGGAGGATATCCGCCGCCTCACGGTCAATGGCCTCGAGACTGCGACGGCGCGCTCGCGGGGGCAGGACTGGCATTTTCGCATCGCGGCCCTGCGCCATGACGGGGGCATCTACCGGCTGATCTTCGCGCATCGCCCTCAGGACGGTGCGGCTGATCGGCTGTTTGAAGAAACACTGTCGAGCATAAGGGCCATGCGTGCGCGCGACATCGCCGCTTTCCAGCCGCCACGCATCCGCATCCATCGCGCCGGATCACGCGACGATGTCGCCTCCATGGCACGCCGGATGACCGGGGCCGGCCAGAGCGTCTCGGTATTCCGGGTGCTCAACGGGCTCGACGCCAACGCTGCAATCACGCCGGGCCAGAGTTACAAGATCGTGGTGGAATGACATCACGCACGAGCAAACCGGCGTGATCAGAAAGGACGTGGCGGCGGCAGCGGTACCGTTGCGGCGGCGCGCGCCGCTGCAGCAGGTGCGGGGACCGGCTCGCGCGCGCCCGGCGGTGTCGCCCCGGTCCAGACACGTACGGGGTTGGCCGGGCCGCGATCAGGCAGGTCGACCTGCGGCAGGAGCGGTGACGACCCCGAACCGCCGGCAAAGGCGAAGCGCTCCCTACCCGCCTGCGGCAAGGTGATCGAGGAAGGCGGATTGCGCCCGCAAGTGACGGGGCGCAGATCCGGCGGGGCGATCCCGCCCTGACGCGGCAAGGCTTCCAGCGTGGTCCCGCCCCAACCCAGCTTCGAAAAACCATGTTCGAGCAATGCGGCGGACCGGATCGTGCGCTCCGCGGACGAAGGCGCACCCATCACGATCGCCACCAGCCGGCGCCCGCGCCGTTCCGCCGTGACCACCACGTTGAAGCCGGAAGAGCAGATATAGCCGGTCTTCATCCCCGTCGTTCCCGCATAACGCCCGATCAGGCCGTTATGGTTGCGCATGGTGGAACTGCCGTAGCGGATCGAATCAAGCCCGAACAGGGCGCGTTGCTCGGGGAATTCGCGGTAGAGCGCACGGGCGAGAATCGCCATGTCGCGCGCTGTCGTGCGCTTGCGCGCATCGGGCAGGCCGTGGGCATTGGTGAAATAGGTGTCGTGCATGCCCAGCCGCGCCGCGTGAAAATTCATGATCGCGACGAAATCATCAACCGATCCGGCAATCCCCTCGGCAATGGTCGTGGCGACGTCATTGGCCGAGCGCACCATGATGATCAGCAGCGCATTGTCGAGGCGGATCTGCGTGCCAGGCGAGAAACCCATCTTCGAGGGCGGCTCGCCTGCGGCGCGGGCCGAGACGGTGAACATGTCATCCATTCGCACGCGCCCATTGCGCGCCTCGTCCATGGCCACGTAAGCCGTCATCAGCTTGGTGAGTGAAGCCGGATACCAGGGCAGCGTCGGATTCCGGGAATACAGCACCCGCCCGCTGTCGAGATCCGCCACGAGCGCCGGCGTGCCGGCGACCCATTCGGGCCGCTCTTCGGCACCGGGCCGCTCGATCGGGAACGCGGCGATGATCACCGCGATCAGGAGAATCACAATTCTCGACATCTTGTCCTGCCCCCAATACCCCATCATGACACATGGACGAGCAACCACCGTGAAGCGCGTATTCGAACCCGGCACCATGCGCAACTGCGGAACTGTAAGCCGTATCGGCCATGCTTGCATAGAGGTCCGCTGCCTTGCATGAAGGCACTCCGTCCCATGCCTCGACCGTCATGATCGCAAAACCCGCCGGCACGGCGAAAGCGTGGCGAACACGGCATCGCCATGCCTGATACCGCGCCCATCGCCGCTCTTCGGCGAAATGCCGCAAGCACAGCCGATTGATCGCGATAAAGCGCAGCCGGAATGGGCGCGCAGCCTGCGCCGGATCGCTTCAAATGGCGCGATCAGCCCGCTATGACGAACCCGTCTCATCGGGGAAGTGCTGTCATGGATCTCGTCTGGCTCTGGATACCGGCGACGCTGGCGGCCGCGGCCGCGCAGACGGCGCGAAACGCCATGCAGCGCAGTCTCACTCAGACGATCGGCACCATGGGCGCAACACAGGTGCGCTTCCTCTTCGGCCTCCCCTTCGCGATCGTCTTCCTCGTCTTCGTCGGCTTTGCCACCGGCGAGCGCATCCCCTCCCCCGGTCCCGGATTCTGGGGCTTCGCCCTGATGGGAGCGCTGACGCAGATCGGGGCAACCGCCCTGATGCTGGCCGCGATGCGCGCGCGCTCCTTCTCCGTGATCACCGCCTATGTGAAGACCGAGCCCATGCAGGTCGCGGTGTTCGGCCTCGTCTTTCTGGGTGATCCGCTCACCTTCGGCCTCGCGCTCGCAGTGCTGATCGGCACTGGCGGCGTCCTCGCCATGTCCTGGCGCCCGGGCATGCTGACCGAGGGCGGGTTGCAGCCGATCCTGCTCGGGCTGGCAGCCGGCGCGCTGTTCGGGCTCTCTGCGATCGGCTTTCGCGGCGCCGTGCTCAGCCTCGCGGAGGGATCGTTCCTGATGCGCGCCACGACGACGCTGGTCGTGGGGCTGACGATCCAGAGCCTGGTGCTGGGGCTTTATCTGCTGCTGGCCGACCGCACGGCGCTGATCGCGAGCCTGAAGGTCTGGCGCAGTTCCGCGAAGGCGGGATTCATGGGCGCCCTTGCCTCGCAATGCTGGTTCATCGGTTTCGCGCTGACGAGTGCCGCGAATGTGCGCACGCTGGCCCTCGTCGAGGTGATCATGGCGCAATTTGTCTCGCGCCGGATCTTCTCGCAGAACGTCACACGACAGGAGCTTGCGGGAATGGCGGCGATCGTCGTCGCCGTGACGATCCTGCTTGCCTTCGCGCCGGTTGCTGATTAACGGGTCAGGCGCGCCGCTCGAGCCGACGGATGCTGGTGATCGGCCCGAAGCTGTTTTTCGCGATCCGCTCCCGTGCCTGCACCAGCTTCTCACGCGCCACCGCCATGTGGTGGCCATTGGCGTGGAGGAGGGTCGCGCTGTCACACATGATGCCGACATGGCCCTTCCAGAAGACGAGATCACCGCGCGTCAGATGCGCGAGGTCGTCGTCGATGGCAAGCGTCTGCCCGAGCCCGGCCTCCTGCATGTCGGCATCGCGCGGGGCGTATATTCCGGCAGCAGCCAGGGAAAGCTGGACGAGGCCGGAGCAATCGAGCCCCAGTGATGTCCGTCCGCCCCACAGATAGGGCGTGTGAAGAAACCGCTCGGCCACGGCGACGGGGTCGTCCTCCAGCGCAGCGAGCGGCGCGATATGCGCGGTATGGACGTATCCGCCACCATGGCTGCCGCAAGCGATGCGCGCATAGGCGCCCTCGATCGCCAGGACGTGCAGCCGCGCATTCAGCGAGAGAAAGCTTTGCGTCGGCAGTTTCAGCGAGGGGCCCGGATAGAGCGGGCTGCGCAGGGCCGTGAGACGATGCGTCGGCTCGGGCGCCTGCGGATCGAGGTCTTCGCGCGCGACATAGCCGACGTACCCATCGCCGACGCTCTGCCCCCAGGCGAAACCGTTCTCATCCGTCTCGTAGGTGATGAAGGCCTCGCCGGCGAGGAGTTCGGTATCGAGGGACGCGTCGCTGCGCGGCTCACGGCGCAGGGCCGTATGGGTCGCGACGACGCGCATCAGCGTGCCATCGGCATAATGCGCGGCGGCAACCCGTCCGCGCAGATGGGCGGCGGCGAGATCGGGCCGGGCCGGGGTGAGCCGGGGGTCGAAATCGCGCGCGGCGCTCATGACCCGCTCCCGCCGACCGGTGCGGGATAGCGCTCGGCGAGCAGCGCATGGACGAGCCGCGCAGCCTGCGCTTCGCCGCCCTTGGGGCGCCCTGGTTTGGCATTGGGCACCCAGCCATAGATGTCGAAGTGCAGATAGCTTTGCGCTTGCTCCACAAAACGGCGCAGGAACAGCCCGGCGATGATCGCGCCCGCGAAGGAATTGCCGGAAATATGGTTCAGATCGGCCACGGAGGAACGCAAGAGATCGTCATAGGGCTGCCAGAGCGGCAGGCGCCAGACGGGATCGGCCTCCGCCATGCCGATCCGCGTCAGATCGCCGGCAAGCGCCTCGTCATCCGTCATGAACGGGGGAAGGTCGGGGCCGAGCGCGACGCGGGCCGAGCCGGTAAGGGTAGCGAAATCGATCAGGATCTCGGGCGCCTCCTCGTCCGCGAGCGCGAGCGCATCGGCGAGAATCAGCCGCCCCTCGGCATCGGTATTGCCGATCTCGACAGTGGGCCCCTTGCGGCTCGGCAACACGTCGCCAGGACGGAAGGCATTGCCGGAAATCGCGTTTTCAACCGCCGGTACCAGCAGCCGCAGGCGCAGATCAAGCCCCGAAGCCATCACCATCGCCGCCGCCGCGATCGCCGCCGCAGCACCGCCCATATCCTTCTTCATCAGGCTCATGGCGTTATCCGGCTTGATGTTGAGCCCGCCCGTATCGAAGGCCACACCCTTGCCGACCAAAGTCACGCGCGGCGCATCGGCGCGCCCCCAGCGCAGATCGATCAGGCGCGGCGCACGCGGCGAGGCACGGCCCACCGCATGGATCATCGGCAGGTTCTCCGCGATCAATGCGTCACCCTCAATGATCTGACACGACGCATTATGACGCTGGGCCAAGCGCTCGACCGCCTGCGCGATTTCGGCGGGGCCGCAATCATTGGCCGGCGTGTTGATCAGATCGCGCCCCAGCGCCAGCGCCCGGGCGATCTGCGCTGCCTGCGCAACATCGACGCCCTCGGGCGCAAGCAACCGCACGCCGGAGGCGGCACCCTCACCATCGGCGGATTCGCTGTCCCCCGATTTCCCGCCGCGATAGCGCGTGAAGCGATAGGCCCCCATAAGCCAGGCCAGCACGTCGAGCCGCCCGGCCCCGTTCAGGCGATAGAGACCCGCGGGCAGGCGCCCCGGCAGCAGACCGGCCAGCAACGGATCGCGCTTCGTCTTGTCACCGAGCCCGAACAGCACCTGGGCGAGCCCGCCCTGCGCATCCGGCAAGAGCACCGTTTCCCCCTTCTTCGCCTTGAAACCCTGCGCCTTGGCGAAATGCGCGGCGGGGCCGGGCAGCTCGGCCAACAGGTCGTCGAGCCCTTCCGGGCCGACGGCGTGAACGGGAACAGCTTCGAGGCTGGTATCGGTTTCGATGAGCGGGTGGATCATGGTCTCTCTTGCATATCGCGGATGAGGGCTTTCGCGGATCGGCTTCAATCGCGTTTCAGGCGGGCGATCAGGCTCGACGTATCCCAGCGCCCGCCGCCCATCTTCTGGACTTCGGCGTAGAACTGGTCGACCAGCGCGGTGACGGGCATGGAGGCGCCGTTGCGGCGCGCCTCGGCGAGGACGATGTCGAGATCCTTGCGCATCCAATCGACGGCAAAGCCGAAATCGAATTTGTCCTCCACCATGGTCTTGCCGCGATTCTCCATCTGCCAGGAGCCGGCGGCACCCTTGGAGATCACGTCGAGCACCGCCTCCATGTCGAGCCCGGCCCTCTGGCCGAAGGCGATCGCCTCGGACAGGCCCTGGACCAGGCCCGCAATGCAGACCTGGTTGACCATCTTTGCAAGCTGGCCCGAGCCCGACGGGCCAAGCAGGCGGCAGGAACGGGCGAAGCTCATGATTGCGGGCTCGACCGCCGCATAGACGCGCTCGTCTCCGCCGCACATCACCGTGAGCACACCGTTCTCCGCACCGGCCTGACCGCCGGAGACCGGCGCATCGATGAAGCCGAAGCCGGCAATGTCCGCCGCTGCGGCGAGTTCGCGCGCGACTTCCGCCGAGGCGGTGGTGTGATCGACGAAGGTTGCGCCCTTCTCCATGGCATGGAAGGCGCCGGCAGGGCCGATCGTGACATCGCGCAGGTCATCGTCATTGCCGACACAGGCAAAGACGATCTCCTGCCCCGCAGCCGCCTCGCGCGGGGTGGCCGCAGCGCGCCCGCCATGCGCGGAAACCCATTTTTCCGCCTTCGCGACCGTGCGGTTATAGACCGTGACATCGTGGCCCTTGGCGGCGAGATGGCCTGCCATCGGATAACCCATCACCCCGAGACCCAGAAATGCGACCTTCGCCATGGCGTTTTCCCCGTTTTTGCCTTGCTTTCATACTGTCGTGCGCAACCTTTATGTAATGGCTGTCCGTGCGGATGGTCAAACCGCATCGCGGCGCATCGGCAAAGGGCATGGTACCCGTCAGACATGAACGTCATGCAAGTCTGTATTGCACTGCAGCAAAATTGCATGGCTAAGGATTGCGACTCGAGGTAAGTTCAGCTATGGACGAAACAATTCAGGACAATCGCGTCGGTTGCGGATCCGAGAAGAGTGGCTCCGATGCAGATCCAGCCGGGTCAGATACCAGCTCCGTGCTCGGGCGGAATGGCGGCACGGATGGAAAGCCCTCACGGGGCAAGGAAGGGGTTGCGGGTTTGCGCCGGGTGCATGACCAGGGTCTGGGCGAGATGATGTATCGCGAATATTTGCGACGTCCCGTGCGCCGGCGCCTCCCCCGGCATGACGGGCGTCCCGCCGTGTCGCGCCTCACGGCGAGCGAGCTCGGCATACCGGCCAATTCCAACACACCGCCGGACTCGAACGACCCCTCCCCTGCCTGATACGGTCGCGCCGGGATCGGGGTGCCCTGCGCGGTTATTCCCCGCCGCTGCGCATCTCATGATGGCGCGCGAAGCGCGACGCCGTGAGACCGGCGAGCATGCAGACCAGCATGAAGATCACCAGACCCGGCGCATAGAGCTCGACGATATAGCCGCCGATCACCGCCGCGAGCGCGCCGGTCCCCAATTGCGCCGCGCCCGAGAGCCCCGCCGCCGTTCCGGCGAGATCCGGGCGCACCGAGAGCGCCGCCGCAGTGGCGCCGGGAATGGTCAGGCCGTTGCCGACGCCGTTGATCGTCAGCGGCAGGAAGAAGGTCAGCGGTGTCCAGGGGCCGACCAGCGCGAAATACAGGGCGATCAGCATCGCACCCGAGGACATCCAGGTGCCGATGACCACGAGCTTCATCGAGCCGAAGCGCTGACCGAAGCGTCCGGTAAGGAAATTCCCGAACATGTAGCCGGCCGCGTTTATGATGAAATACAGCCCATAGACCTGCGGCGAGCGCTCCATCGTCTCCACCACGACGAAGGGCGCCCCGGCGATGAATCCGAAGAACGTCGCGGATACAAAGGCCAGTGTCAGCGTGTAGAAGAGGAAGGCCGGATTGCTCAACAGGATCGGAAAGCCGCGCAGGATGGTGACGAACGAGGACGACGCGCCGCGCGGCGCGGTTTCATACAAGGCGTACCAGGCCGCGACGAGCACACCGGCGGAGAGCAGCACCATCGCGATGAAGATGGCACGCCAGCCGAAGGCTTCCTCCAGCACACCGCCGACGAAGGGGGCGATCATCGGCGAGATCACCATCGCCATCGAGAGATAGCCGATAATGCTCGCCGCCCGGTCCTTGCCGGCGGTATCGCGCACGACGGCGCGCGCCAGCGCGAAACAGGTCCCGCCACCGGCAGCCTGGACGACCCGCGCCAGCAGCAGGCTCTCTATGCTCTGGGCGAAGGCGCCCATCACCGAACCGGTCAGAAACAGGGCAATCCCGCCGATGATGCAGGGCCGGCGCCCGATCCGGTCGGAGATCGGACCGACGAAGAGCTGCGTCACCGCGACCGTGGCGAGGTAGACGGTGAGTGTGAGCTGAATCGTCGCGTAATCGGTTTCCATCACCCGCGCCAGAATGGGCGTGGCGGGGGCAAGCACGTTCAGCGCGAAGGGCTGCAGCGTGGAGATCGCGACGAGGATGGCGAGCGAGGGCACCCGCACCGGCGCGGAGCCGGACATGATCGCCTCGCCGGGCGACGGCGACAGCGATTCAGACTGCGTGGAGGCATCGGCATCCGGCTCCGTCCCGTCGCTCGGCCCCTTCATCGCCTTGCCTCCCCGCCTGTGGTTTCCGGACGCGCGACGCTCAGCGCAGAGATCTGCCGGCGTCGCACATGCTCGCGGTGTATCGTGTATACCCCGGCGCCGACGACGAGCGCCATGCCCGCCATGGCGACGAAATTCGGCAGATCACCGAAGACGAGATAGCCGACGATCAGAGCGAAGATGACAACGGCATAACGGAACGGCGATACCACCGAGACCTCGACATTGCGGAATGCCATCACGATCGCCAGATTGGCCATTGTCACGAGCGCAGCCGCCACCACGAGATAGGTCACCTCCGGCACGAGGAAAGGCGCCCATTCCTCCCCGCGCACGAAACCGATGACGAAACCGGCGAGGCCGACAGCCATGGTGGTGGAGGCGGCGATCACCGGAGAGGGGATATCGTCGGCGATGCGCCGCGTGACGAGATCACGGATCGAGACCAGCACGGCGGCGGAGAGCGCAAACAGCACCGAGATGTTGAAGCCCTCGGGGCTCGGCTGCACGATCAGCAGCACACCGGCGAAACCGACGAGGATCGCCCCCCAGCGCCGCCAGCCGACGCGCTCCAGCCCCAGCGCCACCAGCATCAGGGTCATGATGATCGGCGTGGATTGCAGGATGGCCGTGACATTGGCCAGCGGCAACAAGGCGAGCGCGGTAATGAAGAGGAAGGCAACCGTGGCCTCGAGCGTGGCGCGCAGGGCGACCAGGGGTGAGGCGAGCTTGCGCAGATGGCGGGTCTGGCCCAGAGCGACCACGATGATCAGCGCGAAACTCGTCGAGAAAACCCCGCGCACCGCCATCATCTGGCTGGTCGAGAACACATCCGAGGCGAGCTTGATCACCGTGTCGTTGGTGATGAAGAACAGGCTTGCGCACAGCATCGCGATGATGCCGCGGCGATTATCGATGATGGCTTGCGGCGAGGACACGGGAGAAATCCGATCGGTTATGCTCTTCTGGATACGCCCTTGCGCGAGCGCGGTCGAGGGTTGGCCGGGCACAAATCCCGCAACCTCACCTGCGCGCCCGCGCAACGCGTATCCGCGTGAACCGCCGCCCGGATCAGTCGATCACCTTGACGAGTTCCACGCGCCGATTGAGGATGCGACCCTGCTCCGTGCGGTTCGTCGTGATCGGCGACATGGGCCCCGCACCGGCTGGGCGCAGACGCTCGCGGTCGATCCCGTGTTCGCGGCGCAGCCAGTTCACCACGGCGGAGGCACGATCGAGCAACAGTCAAAGGTTGCAATTGAAGCTGCCGACACCATCGGTATGACCGACCACGAGCAGGTTCAACTTCGGGCGGTCGCGCGTCAAACTGCCGACCACGGCGAGCGCCTTGGCGGATTCGGCCAGGATCCCCTCACTTTCGGCGCCCCCCTCCGAACGAAGGAGCGGGGATCCATTATACCGCCACGTCACTTCACACGGCAGACGCCGCGGCGATACAACCTGTCGAGATCACGCGGATCGCATTGTGTGGAGAGGAACTCCGACCATTCGCTCTCACTGCCGTAGAAGACGTTGCGATCGACCTCGCCGCGAATGCCCGGCACGGTCCCGGTCTGTGTCCACTGCCAGAAGGTGAAGCGGCGGTTGCGATAGCGTTCGTGCGGCTCGGCAGCGACGGAGCGCAGCCAGAAGGGGTTGTCGAAATGCTCGCCCTCGAGAACGTCGCGATGGAAATTGATATCGGTATAGATGATCGGCATCTGCCCGTAATGGGCCTCCATCATGGACAGCATGGTGCGGATCTTGCGCAAGGCTTCGTCACGGGGAACGTGGCGGGTGCATTTGCGCGAATGGTTGTTCCATTCGACGTCGAGCACCGGCGGCAGCGCGTCACGCTCGCGCGGCACGTTCTCGATGAACCAAGCCGCCTGCTCGGCCGCATCGCGACACCAGAAGACGAAGTGATACGCCCCGCGCGGAATGCCGGCCCGGCGCGCGCCCTCCCAGTTTTCACGGAACTTGCGATCGAGGTGCAGGCCGCCTTCGGTCGCCTTGATGAAGGCGAAGCGCGTTCCGGCCCGGCTCACCTGGTACCAGTCGATATCCCCCTGCCAGTGCGAAACGTCGATGCCGTGGATCGGCATGCGATGCACCCGCGCGACGCCGTTATGGGGGTCATTGTCGCCCTTCAGCGGATAGCGATCGGGGAAGACCGAACACGCCGCAACGCTCAGAATCAGAGCGATGACGGCGAGAAGCGGCAGGAAACGGGGGGTCGGGTAGAGGCGTTCTGGCATCGGCGGCATCCGTTGGTCTGGCGCGGTCCATCAAACGCACTATCCCTGACGAATCCTTAACGCGACGTGCGCACACGGCGAAATCGCGCGCATCTTCAAAGCTTTGTCCGATATGGTTAACGCCAGGCCCTCAACCCGGGAGGCTCGGGATCGCGGCTGAACGCTTCCAGAAGAAAGGGCCTGAAATCCTCCATCCGCGAAAGCGCCGCATCACCGCCCGCCGGCGCGGCCTCGGGCAGGATTCCGGAAACGAAGCCGAGATCGGCGAAGGGCGCGAGGACGCTTTCGTCTCCGGAGAAGACATGCACCGGCACCGCGCGCGAGGCATCCGGCCCGGTGATCAGCGGCGCAGGCTGGTGGTCGCCGAGCACGACGACGAGCGCGTCATCAGCGACACGGTCACGCAGGAATTTCGCTACGGCATCAATGGAATGCCCCACCGACAAGGCATATTGCGTACGAATCGAATCCTGATCGCGCCATACCTCACGCGCTTCCGGAGCATTGCGCGTCCAGCGCTCAAAGACGGAACCGTCGCCGAGTTCATCCCAGCCGACGACATCGGGCACCGGCAGCCACGGGGCATGGCTCGAGATCAGCGCGATGCTGGCAAAGAGCGGCGGGCGATCAGCAATTTCGAGCTCGGTGCGAGCAAAGAAATCGAGAGCGAACTGGTCAGGCACGATTCCCCAATAAAAATTCGGGCCCTGATAACCCATCTCCGCCGCCTCCCATGTCGCCTGGTAACCGAGCCGCTCGCCTTCCGGCCAGGGCAGCGTGATGGCTGGCTTGATCTGCACCGTGCGCCGCCCGGTCATCTCGAAATCATGGATCAGCGTGCGCGGGCGCTCGGCGAGAAACAGCGCATAGAGCGTCTGATCGTCGATGAAGCGCCCCGCAGTGAAGGAGGCATGATTGAGCCAGGACTGGCCGCCGGCACTGACCCCGACCATGCGCCCGCTCTTCATTGCGAAGCCGGCATCTTCAGCTGCTTCCTGCATGGAGTCGAGCCGCGGCAGGATGACATTGGCATATTGCGGCTCGTCCAAGGCGGTGACACCGTAGCTCTCGATATAGACGATGATGATGTCGCGATCATCAAGGCCCACGAGCAGGCGCTCCGGCGTGATATCGTCCGCCGCATCCGTCGCGAGATCCGCGCGAAACACCGCGCGCCGCACGATCGTATCGACCAGCTGCTCGCTCTGCTGACGGAAAACGAGGCTCGCCGAGGCGCCGAAGGGGCGCCAACCGGGTACTTCTGCGAAAACCGTGCGCTGCGCGGCGAAGACCGCGATCCCGGCCACGCAGATCATCGCGAAGCCACGCCGCGCCTGGGACGTGGCGAGGCAGCCGGATGCGCGACGCAGGGCCAAGACGCAAAGTGCATAGAAGGTGACGAGCAGAACGATGATCCCTGTCACGGCGCCGAGGGCCAAGCTCCGCCCGATCAGGCTCTGCGCCACGTCCCACAGGGCGGGCAGCAACGAAACGTCGAGGAACATGTTCAGAGAGCGGTTGACCACCGATTGCGCGGTGAGATCGGCGAGGCGCAGGGCGAGCAGGAATGTCCCGATTGCGGCAAAGACGTGGATCAGCCAGCCGGACACCCTCTCGCGACGCGCCTGCACCAGCGCAATCACCGCAAAGGCGAAACCCACCTCCAGTGCAAAGCCCCAGTGGAACAGCCCGAAAAGCGCATCGGCAAATGGCGGCAGGCCGATGAACAGGCTCAGGCCGAGCCAGATCAGCATCAGCAGGAACAGGGCGCCGAAGCGCGAAGACGAGGAGAAAAGCGATGACGGCATCAATTCGATCTGACTCGGCATTGTGTCGGTATCATGAGCCAGCAAACAGATAGGGCTGATTGTCGCAGGGCCAAGGGGAAGCGGTCATTTCTCAACAGCGTCTTTCTTCCCGGACCGCTTGGGTGATGCCGGATCGCTCTTCCCGCCGGCCTTGTCAGCCGGAGCGCCGAATTGCGGCAGGGCGTGGCCGAGGACCTTGCGCATGACGCTCGGCAGCGCTTCGTCACAGAGTTCGTCGGCACTGGTGAAACGCATTCCCTCCGGCGCCCCGGTCTGCCTTTCGAGCCGGGCATGGAACACGATCAGTTCCAGCGGAAAATGCGTAAAGACATGGCGCACGATGCCCGGCAGGCGGCGCCAGCGCGCCTCGAAAGGCGCGTCGAGGATGGCTTGGCTCAACGGATAATCCGCGCGCCAGTCACTACCCGGCACTTCGGCCATCCCGCC
>NZ_DATGCW010000081.1:0-26149 GCF_035311605.1 Saliniramus sp. | reverse complement strand
CGCCGCGCCTCGAGGCGTTCCCACCATAGGCGCGTCGTGCGCTGGTAGTGCTCCCGCCAGCCCTCGACGTCGTGGACCTCGAAGCCGGCGCGCTCGAGGTTGGCGATCGACATCCCGAGGTGATCGAGCTCGCCGCCGGGGAAGATGTAGCGCACCAGCGCGCGGTATTCGGACGTCATCTTGCGGAAGCGCTTGTCGCTCTTCTTCGCGCGCCGTGCGATGGTGTGGTGCAGGTAGAGCCCCTGCGGGCGCAGGAGACGATTCACGGTGGCGAAATAGGTCGTGTGGTTGGCGATGCCGACCTGCTCGAACATGCCGATCGAGGCGATCTTGTCGAAGGAGCCCTCCATCGCCCGGTAATCCTTGAAATGGAAGGTCACGCGATCCGCGATGCCACGCTTCTCCGCTTTCTCGCGGGCCAGCGCGAGCTGCTCGGCGCTGAGCGTCACGCCATGCGCCTCGACGCCATAATGTTCAGCCGCATGACAGACCAGCGCCCCCCAGCCGGAGCCGATATCGAGGAAGCGCTCGCCGGGCTGCAGCCGCAGCTTGCGGCAGATCATGTCGAGCTTGTCGCGTTGCGCGCGCTCCAGATCCATGTGGTCATCGGCAAAATAGGCGCAGGTATAGACCATCTCCGGATCGAGGAAGAGTTCGTAGAAATCGTTCGAAACATCATAGTGATAGGCGACATTGGTGCGATTGGTCGCCTCGCTGCCGTCGCGGGCGATGGTGTCGCCCTTCACCGGATCGAGCACGCTGGCGGGACCCTGCGGCACGAAGAAGAAATGGCGGATCACGGCGAGGATGCGGCGTTTGGAGATGCCCCGCAACAGTCGCCCCGGCTTGCCCGTCGGGCGCGCGGCGACCAGGTCGAAGAAGCTGCCGCCGGAGAGATCGAGCCGCCCGTCCACATGCAGCTTGATCAGCGTGTCGAGGCGCGGGCGGCGCACCAATTTCGCCACGACGCCCGGATCGGCGATGGTTATCGCCAGCCCGTCATCCGGCCAGTCAGACGGTACCCGAGACCCGTCCCAGAGCCGGAATCCGAAATCGAGTGCGAGCCTTGCATGCACGTCCTCAAGCAGCGCCCGCAGGGCGTGTATCGCGGGATCCGCCATCGGCGCACCATTTGCACCGCTTACGGCAGCTTGCGGATCTCTCGGCTGGTCCATCCTCTCCACCCCTTGTCTGCGGCAATCCGTACCGGCGCGACCATAAGCATGATCAGCCCGCGTGGATAGCCGTTACAAGGCAGGATGAAGCGCCGCAACGGGAATGGAAAGCCGGCCGGCTCGCCCCGGCGCTGCCGTCAGCCCAAACCCGGGTTCGAGGCCAGGCCGAGGCGTTTGAGGAGCATCACCACCGGACGCATGCGGTCAAAGGCGACCTGAACCATATGCGCACCGGAGCCGAAAAAGCCACCTCCGGCGGAGCCGAAGGTGGCTGGTCTTCCCGGTTTGCTGACAATGCTGTCGACAAACGGCGACCTTCAGGCGGCGCGGATATTCGCCAGAAAGCCGTCCATCGCTTCGCGCAGGGTGCGTGACCGGATCGTCATCGACTCGGTGGAGTTCTGCACGGTCGCAGAGAGCTCACCGGTCCGGCTCGCCTGACCGCTCACCTCGGTGATCGCGCGGCTGACATCCTGGGTGCCGGTCGCGGCTTCGGAGACATTGCGCGCGATCTCACCCGTGGTCGCGTTCTGCTGCTCGGCGGCGGCTGCGACGGCGTTCATGCGCTCGGTGATGGCGTTCACCTTCTCCGCGACGGCGGATGCCGCCTGCATCGAAGCCTGGGCCGCTTCGCGCATGTCATCGATCTGACGCGCAATGTCCTCGGTCGCCTTGCCGGTCTGGTCGGCGAGGGACTTCACTTCCGCGGCAACCACCGCGAAACCCTTTCCGGCCTCGCCCGCCCGCGCAGCCTCGATGGTGGCGTTCAGTGCGAGCAGGTTCGTCTGGGCCGCGATCTCGGAGATCAGCCGGGTGACGTCGCCGACACGTTCGACCACGCCGTTGAGGTTCGATACGGCGGCCGTCGAACGCTCGACATCGTCTGCCGCACCGACCGCCATTTCAGAAGACGCATTGACCTGGCTGGTGATCTCGCCGATCGAGGCCGACATCTCTTCCGCTGCGCTGGCGACGCTGCGCACGTTGACCGAGGTCTCCTCCGAGGCCGTGGAGGCGCCGATCGCCTGCTCCGTCGTTCTTGCCGCGATTTCGGAAAGCGCCGCCGATGCTTCCCCGAGCCGTGCCGTCTCCGCCTGCATCTCATCCGAGAGCTGCAGCACGGAGGCCTCGAATTCGCGGGCCAGACGCTCCATTTCCTCGCGACGCGTCCGTTCTGCCGCCGCACGCTGATCAGCCGTTTCAGCTTCCAGAACACGCGTGCGCTCGAGGTTTTCGCGGAAGACCTGGAGCGCCTTGCTCATCATGCCGATCTCGTCACTGCGCGCGCTGACATTGGGTTGCACATCGAGATCGCCGTTGGCAAGACGCTGTGTGGTATCGGCCAGACGTGCGAGCGGACGCGAGATCGTCGCGAAATTGAGATAAGCAAAGCCGATCGCAACAAGGGCAATCAGCAAGGACGCGCCGATTCCCATGCCCTTGACGACGGCAAGTGCGCGCTGCTGGGCTTCGACGAGCGCGGCGCTGACGGCGGCGATTTCAGCCTCGACCATGCCAACATCCGTGCGCATCTGCTCGAAACGCGCCTCGGCATCGACGGAGCCGGCGACTGCGCGCGCCAGATCAACCGTCATCGGATCGCGCATGCGCTCGATTTGCGGGGCGACATAGTTCTCGCGCCAGGAATCCCAGCTGGCTTTCGCCTGCGCCACCGGTCCGGCGAGTTGCGGATCGAGTGCCTGCGCTCCTTCGGCGAGGGTTTCGAAATCGGTCTGTATCTCGGGCACACCGGCTTCGAAGGCAGCGAGGCGGCTGCGGTCGCCGGTCAGAATGAAGCTTTGCAGAGAGAAAGCCTGACTCATGATGGCCCCCTCGACCGTGCGTCCCTCGACCATTAGAATGTTTGCTTCCGTCGCCTGCATGATGGCGCGTTCGGCAACACTTGCGCGATCGAATGAGATGATGCCGGCGATGATGCCGACGAGCGCCAGGCCGAGGAAGGCGGCGAGGCCTTTTTTGGTGACGGAGAGATTATTGAACATTACGACATGCCCCTCGGCTGGTTCAGCCGCCGATGACGGCCTGGCGCCGCATCAGCTCGGTCAGGTTGATTTCGATGGTGGCGGCGCCGACGGCCTGGTTTCCGCCTTCATCCGCGATCGTCAGATTGAGCTGGGCGCGCCAGATATTCAGCTCCCCATCCCACTCGGCTTCGTCGATGAAGACCGCGTCCGCACCGAGCGGAAAGGTTTTTTGAAACTTCGCCTCGTCGCCCTGCCAGTAATCTGATGTGATTGCGCTCTGGCCGACATTGAGGCCTTTATCATCCGTCACGAATACTTCGTAATAGAGCCCCTGCGCCTGTGCCTGCACACGGGTGAGATAGACCGACAGGGGCGAGGAAAGCGTTGCCGCGATGAGCGGCATGTCCGCTGCATCGCGTTCCGCGACCCATTGTTGATCAAGGGCCTCGACCCGGGCCGAATCCACATCAGCGTACCGGGCGTTCTGACTCTGCACGGACAGGCGCACGATATCCGTTTCGAGCCAACTGCGCACATCGTCAATGACGGCGGAGTCGATCAGGCGCGCCGCATCGGGTGGTGCGCCCTGTGCTACGGCCGGGAAAGGCGCCAGGGCGGTCATGGCGAAAGCAGCGAGGATGTTCCAACGCATTGATTATCTCCGGATGTCGAAACTCTGCGACATCTTGGGAAGCGGAGCATAAAAAACAGTTAAATATGTCGTGGTGCCAAATAAAAGAACTGAAGATGGCGTAATTTGAAAAAGGCAAAACCCAATCATTACGATGTTTTTATTTTCAATAAGAAATCCGAAATTGCAATTCAGCAAATCTTTCTATGGAATTATAATCGATAATAATAAAAATCAGCATCTCTTAATGGCCAAATCCCGAGCGAGAAATCTTGCGTGGCCACGCTGTTCCCGCATCCACCCGGATCTGCGCATCGCGCAACGATCGCCCGCGCTGATTGCGCCGATGACTGGTCTGCAAAAACGGAACCGCAATCTGCGGGTTCCGACAACACGGAAAACGGTACTGGTCTGACTTCAGCATCATCTCCGGCAAACCCTTGCCGGGTGACCAGGAAGCCATGCCGTCAGCAGCGTCGGCTGCGTACCTGGAAAACGTCGAAGCAAGCCGGGCAGAGCCGCTCTGCATCACGAGGCTAATTTGATGAATGGTCGGAGCGGCAGGATTTGAACCTGCGACCCCCAGTCCCCCAGACTGGTGCGCTAACCGGGCTGCGCTACGCTCCGTGACCTTGCGGGTGGGGGTGATCTAACCGTCCCGATGCGCGAGCGCAAGCCTTTTGTCGCCCGGCACTGTCGGGAAATCGATCACGCCTCGTCCGGCGCCGGGGCCTCGTCGCGGCCCTGCGCTTCATCACGGCGGCGGCGCAGGATCAGGGCGCGCATGGCGCCCCGCAGGGTGCGCACATCCTGCTCGGTGAGATCGCGGCGCAGGAAGACGTCGCGCAGGTTGCGCATCATCGAGGGGCGCTTGTCGGGCGGGAAGAATTCGACCCGGTCGAGTTCCTCCTCCAGATAATCGAAGAACGAGGCGGCCATGGCACGCGGGGCGCGCGGGGAACGGATCTCGCCCTCGAAGGGCAGCGCCTCGCCATGGGCGGTGCGAAACCATTCGTAGCCTGTCAGCAGCACCGCCTGGGCAATGTTGAGCGAGGCGAAAGCGGGATTGACCGGGAAGGTCGTGATCGCATCGCACAGGGAGATCTCGTCATTGTCGAGGCCCGAGCGCTCACGTCCGAACAGGATTGCGACGCGCCCGCCGGCGGAAAACTCGGCTACGGCCTCGCGCATGCTCTCCTGCGGCGAGAGCACGCGCTTCATCTGGCCACGCTCGCGGGCCGTGGTGGCGAACGCGAGGGTAACGTCGTGAAGTGCGGCGGTGACGTCGTCGAAGACTTGCGCGGCATCGACGATATGTAGCGCGCCGGAGGAGGTGGCGCGCGCCTTTTCGCTCGGCCAGCCGTCGCGTGGTGCCACGAGGCGCATCTCGGTGAGCCCGAAATTCGCCATGGCGCGGGCGGCCATGCCGATATTCTCGCCCAGTTGCGGCTCCACCAGCACCACGATCGGGCCCTGCCCCGATTCGAAGGTGATGCTGCGATTCGTTCCAGACATTTCCCGTCCTCTCCTGTCGCGCTGCCGGCAGCGTCCGCGCCAAAGTTGTTTAGACGAGCAAAGCCACTCTGCCTAGCGTCGGTGGCGCGTGATTTCCTGTGGAGAAGACGGCGCGCCACCGGCCGCCCGACCGAAGCGGAGGCAGGCTGGGCGCGGTTGCGGGGAGCAGGAAGTCGCCTTGATATATATAAGGAAAAATCAAATTGTTTGATGAATGTTCTTTTTTCTTGTCAGCGGGAACATAACTGGTACATTAAATTGAAACCCGCGTTGAGTTCATTGGCTCACCCATGCAATAAGGAAAGCCCGTCATGGTTCAGTCCGCATTGAGACTGGTGGAAGGTTCTTCCATGGATAAAGACAAGACGAAGGCGCTGGATGCGGCGCTTTCCCAGATTGAACGCGCATTCGGCAAGGGCTCGATCATGCGCATGGGCAAGGGCCAGCAGCCCGTGGAGATCGAAACGGTCTCGACGGGGTCGCTGGGCCTCGACATCGCGCTGGGCGTCGGCGGCCTGCCGCGCGGGCGTGTCATCGAGATCTACGGGCCGGAATCCTCGGGCAAGACGACGCTCGCCCTGCATACGATCGCGGAGGCCCAGAAGAAGGGCGGTGTCTGCGCCTTCGTCGATGCCGAGCACGCGCTCGATCCGATCTATGCCCGCAAGCTCGGCGTCAATCTGGACGATCTGCTGATCTCGCAGCCCGATACCGGCGAGCAGGCGCTCGAGATCGCCGATACGCTGGTGCGCTCGGGCGCGGTGGATGTGCTGGTCGTCGATTCGGTCGCCGCGCTGACGCCGCGTGCCGAGATCGAGGGTGATATGGGCGATGTCCAGCCCGGCCTGCAGGCCCGCCTGATGTCGCAGGCCCTGCGCAAGCTCACCGGCTCGATCAATCGCTCGAAGACCATGGTGATCTTCATCAACCAGATCCGCATGAAGATCGGTGTGATGTATGGCAGCCCGGAGACGACGACGGGTGGCAACGCCCTGAAATTCTATGCCTCCGTGCGCCTGGATATCCGCCGCATCTCGACGCTGAAGGATCGCGACGAGGCGATCGGCAACAATGTCCGCGTCAAGGTGGTCAAGAACAAGGTCGCCCCGCCCTTCAAGCAGGTCGAATTCGACATCATGTATGGCGAGGGGATCTCCAAGGTCGGCGAGCTCGTCGATCTCGGCGTGAAGGGTGGCATCGTCGACAAGTCCGGTTCCTGGTTCTCCTATGACAGCCAGCGGCTCGGGCAGGGGCGTGAGAACGCCAAGACATTCCTCAAGGAAAACCCGGAAACCGCCGCAAAGATCGAGGCGACCATACGCCAGAATTCCGGCGTGCTGGCCGAACGCATCCTCGACGAGGCGGTGCCGAGTGCCGAGGATCTGGATGACGGCGAGGCCTGATTTCGCGGATGTGGCACGCCGTCAGCGTGACGAAAGCTGACGGCGTGCCGCCTCCGGAATCGCCGCACACGCGCGGGCTCGTCGCAACAACGCCGCCCGAACCGGGTCATTTTCCGTTTCTTCGCCGTCGTGAACGTGGCGCTTGCTTGCCGGCCTGCCGGCGCCCGCTCAGCGCATCGCGTCACGCACGACCGCGATCAAGCCGTCGATATGCGCCTTGTGGACCCAGCGGGCCACCATGACGAGATCGTTTGCGCGATCGATCCAGATGACGTTGTTGCCCGCACCCAGCGCGAAGACTGAATCATGGGGCGCGGAGGGATACAGCGCGCCATCGGTATTGAGCCACCACATGAATCCGTAGACCGGATACACCGGACAGGGCGTGAGCATCTGCGAGATCCATGATTGCGGCACCAGTTCCCGCCCCTGCCAGCACCCCTCGCCGGCGATCAGGAGCCCGAACCGGGCCAAGGCGGTAGTCGGGATCTGGAACCCCCCACCCCAGTGACTGCCCCCGGAGACCGATTCCATCGCTCGCCCGTCGATTTCGACGGTGGAATTGAAATAACCGTGCCAGATCCAGTCGCGCGCGCCGATCGGCGCCATGATCGCCGCGTCGAACACTTCCGGAAGAGGCTGCCGGAAGACCTGCATCAGCGACAGGCTCAGGCGGTTCACGCGCACATCGTTGTATTCCCAATGCTTACCCGGCGCGCTCAACGCGCGGTCATCGCCCTTGGCGGCATTGTTTGCGCCGGGCCCGGCCTGCCGGTTGCGATCGACGGAATCGGGCTTGCCCCAGAGCGCGCCTTCCCATTCACTGGTCTGCTGGAGGAGGTGACGCCAGGTTATCTGCGCGTTGTGCGCGCCGGCAAACCCGTCATCCAGGGCATAATCCGCGACGCGGTCGTCGATCGAACGGATCAGCCCGCGCGCGACGGCGAGCCCCGCCAGCACACCGAGAACGCTTTTCGCGACGGAGAATGTCATATCCGGGCGGTCGATATCGCCCCATTCTTTGACGATCCGACCACCCTTGAGCAACATGCCGGCAGGCGGCCCGCGTTCCTTCACCGGTCCGATCACCGTATTGTAGGGGGGCTTCTCGTCGATATAGGCCGTACCGACATATTCACCATTGGAATGATACATGCTGCGCGGCCATTCCGATTCATGCGCACGATGATAGGCCGCAATCCGCTCCAGCCCGGCGGGGTCGAACCCGGCCTCCCGCGCATCAATACGCGCCCACGCGCCTTCTGCAGGCGGATGATGGAGTGCCATGATCGTCAAAACCTCGCGCGAAAAGCAACTCTGATGCCTACCATCATCGCGGCCTGAGCCATCAATGCCAGTACCGCCAATGCGCAGGGCGCGTTGGCGCTTTGACACATCTTTCCTTGAGCGCGCTACAGCCGCTCTCCCCGTAGCAGGCGCGGACCAGCCCCGCGCAGACCAGAGGCCTCGCGGATGAAATACCGCTTGAGCGGCGGCAGGCTCTCGACCAGGCCGAGGCCGAAGTCACGGAGCATCCGGATCGGCTCGATATCGTTGGAAAACAACCGGTTGAGTCCATCCGTGACGGCGGCCATTGCCACCGTGTCGAAGCGCCGCGCGCGGCTGTACCCGGCGAGCACGTCGGCGCCGCCGGGATCCATGCCGAGCCGGGTCGCGTCCGCGATGCATTCGGCGAGTGCGGCCACATCCTTGAGCCCGAGATTGAGCCCCTGCCCGGCGATCGGATGAATGACATGCGCGGCATCGCCGATCAGCGCCAGACGGGTCGCGGCGAATTCGCGGGCGATGCCGAAGGACAGCGGAAAGGCACGCAGCGGTGTCTCCAGCGCAATCGCGCCGAGTTCTAGCCCGAAGCGCCGCGCGACTTCGTCGTGGATTTCCCCGTGTTCGCGTGCGAGCAGGGTCCGGGCAATGTCACGCCGCTCGGTCCAGACGATGGAGGAGCGATGCCCCAGTCTGCCACCGGGCGCCAGCGGTAGCAGCGCAAACGGCCCCGACGGCAGGAAATGTTCGATGGCCCGCCCGCGATGGTCGCGCTCATGCCCGATCGTCCCGACGATGCCGACCTGCGGATAGGACCAGCCGACCCAGCCGATCCCCGCCGCCTCGCGCAGCCGCGACTTTGCCCCGTCGGCGGCAACGCAAAGATTGACCGGCAGCGTCTCGCCATCCGACAGCATGGCCGTGCCACCCGCCGTATCCGCGCTGAAGCGGCGCACGGCGACACCGCGCAGATCGACGCCCGCATCGCGGCAGGCCGGCAGCAGGGCTGCCAGCAGGGCACGTGCAGGCACCATGTGCGCAAAGGCCTCGCCGGGGGCGATCTCTCCATCGAAATTGAGGAAGGCGGGGCGAACCGGGTCGGCGAGATGGCTGTCGGTGATCACCATGTCGCGCATGGGCTGCGCCTCACCCGCGACCTGCGGCCAGATCCCGAGCGCCTCGAACATGCGCCGGCCCGCTGCGGCGACGGCATAGGCGCGTTCGTCATCGGCGCGTGCATCGGGCATGCCCGGCGCCGGCAGGGCGGGATCGCAGACCGTGACCGTCAACTGAGCCGGACAGGCGCGCGCCAGCGCGAGGGCGAGGCTGAGTCCGGCAATGCCGCTGCCTGCGATCAGCACATGCCGGCGCGCGGCGGTGGGCTTGCGGATGCCGTTTGCCCTCTTGTCGGATCCCCGCTTGCGCCGTGCCTTGTTTTCCGCCATCCCGCTTACTCCAGCCGTTTCCCGCGCTTGACGCTTGCGCAAACACGCTACCCTATGCCTGCGACATTGCGGGAGGCGCCGCAATCGCGGGCGCCTCCCGCAATGTCGCAGGTGATTCGTCGCCAGACACTTCCGAAAGGCTTTCCGATGTCCGGTCAGAAGAACCCAGAAGCGCAATCGACCGCTCTCGACGATCTCGTGGCGATACTCGACCTCGAACAGCTCGAGCGCAATCTGTTTCGCGGTCGCAGCCCCCGGACCGGATGGCAGCGGGTTTTCGGCGGGCAGGTGATCGGCCAGGCGCTGGTGGCGGCCTGCCGCACCGTGGAGGGGCGGCGACCGCATTCGCTGCACGCCTATTTCCTACTGCCGGGCGCGCCGGACATCCCGATCATCTACGAGGTCGACCGGATGCGCGACGGCCGCTCCTTCACCACGCGCCGTGTCACCGCAATCCAGAACGGCCAGCCGATCTTCACCATGGCAGCGTCATTTCAGATCGACGAGCCGGGATTCGATCACGCAGCCGAGATGCCGGATGTGCCCATGCCCGAGACGCTCGCCGGTACCGGCGGGTTCGCGCCGGAAGCGCTCGCGCTGATGCCCGAGACCGTGCGTCGCTATTTCGAGCGCGAGCGCCCGATCGATCTGCGTCCCGTTGAATTCGAGCGCTATGACGGCACCCCGCGCCCGCCGCGTTTCCATGTCTGGATGAAGGCCAAGGCGCGACTGCCGGATGATCCCGTCATCCATGATTGCGTCCTCGCCTATGCCTCGGACCTGACCCTGCTCGATTCGTCGCTGATCGCCCATGGCCGCACCGTCTTCGACCGCGCGATCCGCGCCGCGAGCCTCGACCATGCGCTGTGGCTGCATCGCCCGTTCCGGTCCGATGAATGGCTGCTCTATGCGCAGGACAGCCCCAATACGAGCGGCGCACGCGGCTTTTCGCGCGGGGCGATCTATACCCGCGAAGGCCGGCTCGTCGCCTCGGTGGCGCAGGAAGGGCTTGTGCGTGATGCGGGGCGGGAGGGATAGGATCCCGGCACCGTCACACCATGAAAGCAGGGCAAGAAGAAAACGGGCCGTGCCTTCGCCCGGCTGCCCGGCATCCTGATGCGCAAGGTCCTGGGTGCGGTGACGTGACCGGCGCTGGCGATTTCTGGTTCGGCGTATCATTTTTTCCGTCAGCCGGTATCCACCTGACGGAATGATACTCTTTTCGGCGTATCATTTTTTCCGTCAGCCGATGTCCACCTGACGGAATGATACTCTAGCGCCGGAACAATCCGCCGCCGGCGCTCGCCTGACGCCGCACCCGCTCCAGCCCCTCATTCGCAACGCTGTTGCTGCTGTCGATGCCGATGGCGCGCTGGTAGCTGGTCTGCGCTTCCTGGGCATCGCCGGAGCGTTCCAGCGCGACACCGCGCCAGGCCCAGGCATCGGCATTGTTGTTGCTGACATTGAGCGAGGCGTTGAAATCCTCGATCGCCTTCTCGTACTCGCCGCGTGCCACAAGGCTCTGGCCGCGTGCGTTGTAGGGGGCTGCGACATAGGGATTGCGCGCGATCGCGGCGTCGAAATCGAGCACCGCCTCGCGGTGATTGTTCATGCGCTGATAGACGAGGCCGCGCGAATGCAGGGCCTGCGCCGATTCCGGGTTCAGGCGAAGCGCGCGGTTGAGATCGGCCAGGGCGCGATCGCTCTGGCCCTGCACACGCAGCAGATTGGCGCGCGCGATCAGGGCCGGCACGTAGTTCTCGTCAGCCACGAGGGCGCGGTTGAAATCGGTGAGGGCGCTTGCCTCTTCGCCGATCTGGCGATTGGCGAGGCCGCGATTGGTATGGGCCGGCGCATAGCGGGGATCGAGTTCGATGGCGCGTCCGAAATCGGCCAACGCCTCGCGAAACGCGCCAATCCGGGCATAGGCGGCGCCGCGTGTATTATAGGCCGTCGGGTCATTCGGATTGCGTTCGATCACTTCGGAGAGCGAGGCGATATTGGCGCGAGCGGTTTCGGTGTCGCTGGTATCGAGCACGGCGACGGATTGCACGGCGCTCATCCGGTTCATCGTCTCGCAGGCGGAGAGGCTCAGGCCGATCACCGCGAGCATGAGCAGATGCGGCCCCCGGCGCTTCGCGCTTCTGATCGTCCCGCTGCCGGTACGGCTCGTGCTCTTCCCGATCATGCCCTCGAACTCCGTCATCACCCGGTCAATCCTGCGTGCGCCGCATGCGTGCAGCATCCGGATCGCGCGTTGACCTATCGCATTAACCTGTTGCGTAAACCTTACACAGCCGAAGCGGGATGAGCTACCCCGTGCTCCGCATGAGCGCACCCGTCCAGCCGGTGCGGGATTTGCGCTGCATGACGCAGGCACCGTGATTCGGGCGTTTTGAGGGCGCACAACCCCGGCATCCCGGCGCCTTGACGGATTGACCGTCGCATTTCCGGGCATGGGCGTGTAAGAGCGGTGGAAACTTTCCAAGTGAGGAGACGTGCCGTGTTCGCCTCGATCGCCAATCTGCCGGTTTTTCTGCTCTTCTTCGCGATTTCCATGGCGCTGACAGTGCTTTATCTGGTGATCTACACCTTCGCCACTGCGCATAACGAATTCGCGCTGATTCGCCAGAATGTGGTTTCGGCGGCCGTCGCACTGGGATTGAGCCTGATCGGATTCGCCCTGCCGCTGTCGAGCGCCGTGGTCTATGCGGTGACCGTTATCGATCTGGTGATCTGGGGGCTGATCGCGATGATCGTGCAGATCGCGGTCTATGTCATGGTGCGGCTGATCATCCCCAATCTCTCACAGCGCATCGCCGCCGGGGAGATGGCGGCGGCCCTGTTTCTGGGTGCGATCTCGCTCGCGGCCGGAATCCTCAACGCCTCCGCCATGACTTTCTGAAATGCGATCATCCCGGATGAGTTTCTGAGATGATCTGCCGACCCCGATCCGAAAGACCGCGCATGAGCAAACCCGTCAAAGCCAATTCCATCGTCAGCCTTGATGCCGGGCGCCCCGTGCGTTTCGGCAATGCCCTGCCAATCGCCATCATGGCCGGGCCCTGCGCCATGGAGAGCCGCGCGCATGCGCTGGAGACCGCGCATGCGCTCAAGGAGATCGCCGAGCGGCTGGGCATCGGTCTCGTCTACAAATCCTCCTTCGACAAGGCCAACCGCACCTCGATCGAGAGCGGGCGCGGCGTCGGGCTCGCAGCCGCCCTGCCGATCTTCGCCGAGATCCGCGAGAGCCTCGGCCTGCCCGTCGTCACCGATATCCACGAAGCCGGCCAATGCGCTTCGGTGGGGGAGGTGGTCGATATCCTCCAGATCCCCGCCTTTCTCTGTCGCCAGACGGATCTGCTGATCGCCGCCGCCCAGACCGGACGCGTCGTCAACGTGAAGAAGGGGCAGTTTCTCGCGCCGTGGGACATGCGCAACGTCGCGGCCAAGGTGACGGGGGCCGGCAATCCCGATGTGATGCTCACCGAGCGCGGCGCCTCCTTCGGCTACAACACGCTCGTCTCGGATATGCGCAGCCTGCCCATCATGGCGCAGCAGACCGGTGCGCCGGTGATCTTCGACGCAACCCATTCCGTTCAGCAGCCGGGCGGGCAGGGGGCGACTTCGGGCGGGCAGCGCGAATTCGTGCCGGTGCTGGCCCGCGCCGCCGTCGCAGTGGGTGTCGCCGGTTTGTTCATCGAGACGCATCCCGATCCGGACCGCGCCCTGTCGGATGGCCCCAACATGGTGCCGCTCGCCGAGTTCGAGGTGCTGATCGCGGGGCTGATGCGCATCGATGCGGTGGCCAAGAGTCTGATCTGAGGCCTGATCCGAGGCCTGATCCGAGTCGTTCCGGGAGCCGTCCGGGCCGTTCTGCCGGATGCATCGGGTCCACCTGCACGGGCGTTGAGCGCCTTGCCGTTCTAGATTGACGCTGCGCGGATGCGCCGCGCGGGGTTTTGCGGGATGACAGCGACGACATCCGATGCGCGTGCAGTGCGCGCCACTATCCTGATCCTGGCGATTGCCGGTTTTGCCAGTACCTTTGCCGGGCGGATCGCCGATCCGCTGGTCAATGTGATCGCACGCGATCTCGGCGCCAGCGTCCAGGCCATCGCCCTGCTCGCGACGGCCTTCGCGCTGCCCTATGCGCTGATCCAGCCGGTGCTCGGCCCGTTCGGGGACTCGCTGGGCAAGCTCAGGGTGATGCGCTTCTGCCTCGCGGTGCTGATCGTGGCGCTGATCGCCTCCGCCTTCATGCCCGACGCGCGTTCACTCTTCGTGATGCGCGTGGTCACCGGCATGGCGGCGGGCGGGATCATCCCGCTCGCGCTCGCGGTGATCGGGGACCGTGTGGGCATGGAGACGCGTCAGGTCGCGATCAGCCGTTTTCTCGTGGCGGTGATCCTCGGCCAGATGGCGGGCTCGTCGCTGGCTGGCCTGCTCGCCGAGCATCTGGGCTGGCGCGGGGTGTTTCATCTGGCCGCCGCCATCACCGCCATCGCCTTCATCGCGATGACCGTCGCGCTCAAGCCGTCCAACCTGGTGCGCCCGCCCTTCTCCTTCGCCGTAGCGATGGCGCGGTATCGCGGGCTCGTCGCAAAACCGCGCGCCCGCGCCTTGTTCGCCCTCGTCTTCGTCGAAGGCATCTGCATCATGGGTGTTCTGCCCTTCATCGCGCCGATACTGGTGGCGCGCGAGGCCGGTGGCGCGGCGGAGGCGGGGATCGCGCTGGCCGGCTTCGCCATTGGCGGGCTGATCTATTCCGCCGTGGTCGGGCTGCTTTTGCGCCGGCTCGGCATGTACCGCATGCTGGTGACGGGTGGTTTCTGCTCTGCCATGGCGCTGATCGCGATCGCCTTTCTTGGTGACTGGCGCCTGATCGCCGGGGCCCTGCTGATGCTCGGGCTCGGGTTCTACCTGCTGCACAATTCCTTCCAGACGCAGGTGACGGAACTCTCCGCCGATGCGCGCGGCTCGGCGGTGGCGCTGCACGCCTGCTCGTTCTTTCTCGGCAATGCCACGGGTCCGGTGGTGGTGAGCCTGGGCACGCGCCTCGTCGGCACGCCGGCGACACTCGTCACGCTCGCCTGCGTGATCTTCGGCCTCGGCCTCTTCGCCGCCTGGGTGCTCGCACGCACGGCGCCGCAGCCGGCTGCAGCCTGACTCTCAGCGCGCGCGATAGGGCGCCACACCCTGATCGGGCAGCCAGATGTTTTTCGGCAGTTCACCCGTCTGCCAGAACACGTCGATGGGGATGCCGCCGCGCGGATACCAGTAGCCGCCGATGCGCAGATAGACCGGTTCGAGCAGTTCCGCGAGGCGCTTGCCGATGGCGACGGTGCAATCCTCGTGGAAGGCGCCGTGGTTGCGAAAGCTCGTCAGATAAAGCTTGAGCGATTTCGATTCGACCAGCCACTGGCCGGGCACATAGTCGATCACCAGGATGGCGAAATCCGGCTGGCCGGTGACCGGACAGATCGAGGTGAATTCCGGGCAGGTGAAGCGCGCCACGTATTCGCCGCCGGGATGCGGATTGGGCACCCGGTCGAGCCGGGCTTCCTCCGGTTTCGCGGGAATATCGGCGCTCTGGCCGAGTTGCAGATTGCTGTTGTCGATCATGCCGGTATCGCTCCTGAAGCATCGTCGAGCGCCTATGACGCGCGGAACACGACGCGTCAATCGGGCGTTACGCCGCGATCACGCCTTGCGTCTCGTGCAACATCGCCTAAAACCCCGATCAACATTCGCAAACCGCATTGATTGGAGCAGGCCCATGACAGCCATTGTTGATCTCATCGCCCGTCAGATCCTCGACAGCCGTGGCAATCCCACCGTCGAGGTCGATGTCTTTCTCGAAGACGGTTCGATGGGCCGCGCCGCCGTGCCCTCGGGCGCCTCCACCGGCGCCTTCGAGGCGGTCGAACTGCGTGACGGCGACGCCTCGCGCTATATGGGCAAGGGCGTCACCCGCGCCGTGGATGGGGTGAATACCGAGATCCTCGATGCGGTGGTCGGCATGGATGCCGAAGACCAGATCGGCGTCGACGAGGCCATGATCGATCTCGACGGCACGCCCAACAAGGAACGGCTCGGCGCCAACGCCATTCTCGGCGTCTCGCTCGCTGTCGCCAAGGCGGCGGCGGAGGCGACCGGCCTGCCGCTCTATCGTTATGTCGGCGGGGCGCAGGCGCGAGTCCTGCCGGTACCGATGATGAACATCATCAATGGCGGCGCGCATGCCGACAATCCGATCGACTTTCAGGAATTCATGGTCATGCCCGTGGGCGCGCCGAGCCTGTCGGAGGCGGTGCGCATGGGCGCGGAGATATTCCACACGCTCAAGAAAGAGCTCAAGCAGGCCGGCCATAATACGAATGTCGGCGACGAGGGCGGCTTCGCGCCCAACCTGCCGAGCGCCGAGGCCGCGCTCGATTTCGTCATGATGGCGATCGAGAAGGCCGGATTCAGGCCGGGCGACGACATGATGATCGCCCTTGATTGCGCCGCGACAGAGTTCTTCAAGGATGGCCAATACGTCTATGAAGGCGAGGGCGTCAGTCGCACCGGCGCGGAGCAGGCGGCCTATCTCGCCAAGCTCGTGGGCGATTATCCCATTGCGTCAATCGAGGACGGCATGTCCGAGGATGACTGGGATGGCTGGAAGGCCGTGACCGATGCGATCGGCGATCGTTGCCAGCTCGTGGGTGACGATCTCTTCGTCACCAATATCGAGCGCCTCTCGCGCGGCATCGATATGGGCGTGGGCAATTCGATCCTGGTCAAGGTCAACCAGATCGGCTCGCTGACCGAGACTCTGGCCGCCGTCGACATGGCACATCGCGCCCGCTACACGGCGGTGATGTCGCACCGTTCCGGCGAGACGGAGGACGCCACCATAGCCGATCTCGCCGTGGCAACCAATTGCGGACAGATCAAGACCGGCTCGCTGGCGCGCTCCGACCGGCTCGCCAAGTACAACCAGCTGATCCGCATCGAGGAGCAGCTCGGCGGCCAGGCCGTCTATGCCGGCCGTGACGCCTTGCGCATCAAGCGCTGAGCCGCATCCGGATCGCACAATCGCATGCTGCGCGGCCCCGTCGCGCAGCGTTTTCGTTTTTTCAGGAGATGATCGTGACGATGCGCGCCGCCACCGAACTCGCCGGGGATACAAATGTCTCCATCGCCCGGCGCATCGCAGGGGAACTGGGCGTGCGGCCCGAACAGGTGAGCGCGGCGGTGGCCCTGGTCGACGAGGGCTCCACCATTCCCTTCATCGCGCGCTACCGCAAGGAGGCGACGGGCGGGCTCGATGATGCGCAGCTGCGCGATCTCGACGAGCGGCTGGCCTATCTGCGGGATCTCGAAAAGCGCCGCGCCGCCATCCTTGAGAGCATAGAATTGCAAGGCAAGCTCGACGACGCCTTGCGTGCGCGCATCCTCGAGGCCGAGACCAAGGCGCGGCTGGAGGATCTCTATCTCCCCTTCAAGCCCAAGCGCCGTACCAAGGCGCAGATCGCCCGCGAGGCCGGGCTCGAACCCCTCGCCGATCAGCTCTGGAACGATCCGTTGCAGGACCCGCAGGCGCGGGCGCAAGGCTTCATCAATGAAGCCAGGGGCGTCGCCGATGCAAAGGCCGCGCTGGAGGGCGCGCGCGCCATCATCGCGGAACGTCTGTCGGAAGATGCCGAGCTGATCGGGAAATTGCGTGAACGCTATTGGGGGGAAGGCGTGCTCACCGCTCAAGTGCGGGCGGGGAAGGAGCAGAGCGGAGCGAAATTCTCGGATTATTTCGATTACGTCCAGCCGCTTGCGAAACTGCCGGCGCATCGCGTGCTCGCGCTCTATCGCGGCGAAAAGGAAGACGTGCTCGATCTTGCTTTGCGCGAGAGTGGGCAGGAGGAGATCGGGCGGATCGGCCCGATGGCGCTCGCCATCGCCGCGCATAACCGCATTCGCGACGAGGGGCGCCCAGGCGATGACTGGCGCATGCAGGCGATCGGCTGGGCCTGGCGCACGAAGCTCTCGCTCTCCATCGAGCTCGATCTGCGCCAGCGCCTGTGGAGCGCGGCGGAGGATGCGGGCGTGCGCGTCTTCGCGGAGAACCTGCGCGACCTGCTGCTCGCCGCCCCCGCCGGTGCGCGGGTGACGATGGGGCTCGACCCTGCCTATCGCACCGGCGTCAAGGTCGCGGTCGTCGATGCCACCGGCAAGGTGGTGGCGACGGATACGGTCTATCCGCACGAGCCGCAGAAGCGCTGGGACGCCGCGCTGGCGAGCCTGTCGCGGCTCGTCGAGGCGCATGATGTCAGCCTCATCGCCATCGGCAACGGCACCGCCTCGCGCGAGACGGACAAGCTTGCGGGCGAGCTGGTGGCGGGCATGAAGGGCCGGAAGCTCACCAAGATCGTCGTCTCGGAAGCGGGCGCCTCGGTCTATTCGGCTTCGGCCTATGCCAGCCGCGAATTGCCTGATCTCGATGTCTCGCTGCGGGGCGCCGTTTCGATTGCGCGCAGGCTGCAGGATCCCTTGGCGGAACTCGTCAAGATCGATCCGAAATCCATCGGCGTCGGGCAGTACCAGCACGATCTCGCCGAGCACAAGCTCTCGCGCTCCCTTGATGCTGTGGTCGAGGATTGCGTGAACGCTGTGGGTGTCGAGGTCAACACTGCCTCCGCGCCGCTGCTCGCGCGGGTTGCGGGTGTGGGCGAGAGCGTGGCGCAGGCGATCGTCGCGCATCGCGATGCGCATGGGCGGTTTGGCGCGCGCAAGGTGCTGTTGAAGGTGGCGGGGCTCGGGCGCAAGACCTTCGAGCAATGCGCCGGCTTCCTGCGCATTCACGGCGGCGATGATCCGCTCGACGCATCCGGCGTGCATCCGGAGGCCTACCCGGTGGTCGCGCGCATCATCAAGGGTACGGGCAAGGATCTGCGCGATCTGATCGGCGATGCGGCCACCCTGCGCGGCCTGCGACCCGAGCAATTCACGGACGACGCTTTCGGCGTGCCAACCGTCGCCGACATCCTCGCCGAGCTCGAAAAGCCGGGCCGGGATCCGCGTCCGGAATTCAGGACGGCGCGTTTCGAGGAGGGCGTCGAGACGATCGGTGATCTCAAGCCCGGCATGGTGCTCGAAGGGGTCGTGACCAATGTCGCGGCCTTCGGCGCCTTCGTTGATATCGGCGTGCATCAGGACGGGCTGGTGCATGTCTCGGCCATGGCGAAGACCTTCGTGCGCGACCCGCGCAGCATCACCAAGCCTGGCGACGTGGTGCGGGTGAAGGTGATGGAGGTCGATCTGCCGCGCAAGCGCATCGCGCTCTCCATGCGCCTCGACGATGAAATCGGCGCGAAGCCGGGTGGCGGGCGCAACGCCGACAAACCGCGTGCCGAAAGACAACGGTCCGACGCTCCCGGCCCGAAGGCCCGCGATGCGAACCGGCGCGATGGGGGCGGTCGCGGTGCGGGTGCGGGTTCCGGTGCGGGTGCGCTCGGTGAAGCGCTCAAACGCGCCGGCTATGATGCGAAAAAGCCGCCGCGTCGCTGATGCGCGCGCCAACCTGCAGCTTTCACAGACACGACACGTGGTCTATGGTCGCTCCCGTTTGGCGGGAGCGGCCCGTCGCCGGAGGAGTGTCAGCGATGGTGGATATCGCCACGCGCGTCTATAATCACAACTGGAAGATCGATCCGATCGTGCGTTCGGTGCTCGATACGGATTTCTACAAACTCCTGATGGCGCAGACGATCTTCCGGCGCTATCGCGACGTCGCGGTCACGTTCGGCATCACTAACCGGACCTCCTCGGTGCGTCTGGCCGAACTCATCGACGAGGGCGAGTTGCGTGAGCAGCTCGACCATGTGCGCACGCTGAAGCTCTCGCGCGGCGAATCGACCTGGCTGCGCGGCAATACGTTCTATGGAAAGCGGCAGATGTTCTCGCCGGAATTCATCGCCTGGCTCGAGGATTTCCGCTTCCCCGATTACCATCTGGAGAAGCAGGACGGGCAATACGTGCTCAGCTTCGAGGGGCCATGGATCGAGACCACGATGTGGGAGATCCCGGCGCTCGCCATTCTCAATGAATTGCGTTCGCGCAATGTTACCCGCACCATGGGCAAGTTCGAGCTGCAGGTGCTCTATGCCCGCGCCATGGCCCGGGTCTGGGAGAAGGTGCAGGCATTGAAGGCGCTGCCGGGAGTCTCGATCGCCGATTTCGGCACACGCCGCCGCCACAGCTTCATGTGGCAGGACTGGTGCGTGCAGGCGATGATCGAAGGCCTGGGTGATTCGTTCCTCGGCACCTCGAACTGCCTGATGGCCCTGCGCGCCGAGGTCGAGGCGGTTGGCACCAATGCCCATGAACTGCCGATGGTCTACACCGCCCTCGTCGCCGATGACGAGGCGGCGATGCGGCGCGCGCCCTATGCGGTGCTGGCCGACTGGCAGCAGGATTACGACGGCAATCTGCGCGTCATCCTGCCCGATACCTACGGCACCACCAACTTCCTCGCCGACGCGCCGGACTGGGTCTCGCAATGGACCGGCATCCGCGTCGATTCGAAGGAGCCGATCGCCGGCGGCGAGGAGGCGATCCGCTGGTGGCGCGCGCGCGGGCAGGATCCGAAGCAAAAGCTCGCGATCTTCTCCGACGGGCTCGATGTCGAGAGCATCCGGCGTATCTACGGCCATTTCCACGGGCGCATGCGCCTCGGCTTCGGCTGGGGCACGCTGCTGACCAACGATTTTCGCGGCTTCGTCAAAGGCGAGGAGCTCGATCCGATCTCCGTGGTGTGCAAGGTCGTCGCCGTGAACGGACGCCCGGCGGTGAAGCTCTCCGACAATCCGACCAAGGCGGTGGGGCCTCCGGAGGAGGTCGAACGCTACCGGCGCGTCTTCGGCATCGAGGAACAGGCGGCGCAGCCGGTTCTGGTGTGAGGCAACGCCGAGACGCTCCCGCCCGCGAGATGGCCATTGTGTGCGATAAATTGCACAAGCGCTTTGCGTGAGTGCTGATCCGCACGAAGCCGACACGGCGTCAGGCGCGCTTCTGCGGAAGGCGCGTGGTTCGGTCTCCCCGAAAAAGTATTTTGTCTCAAGCGCTTGTTGGTTTTTTGGGATCGTGGGGCATCCGGGGCGCAACAGAGCAATGCGGGGGCGTCGAATCTGCAAATTATTATATAAAATAATATTATATATAATAATTTTAATTGATTTACGTAATGCGTCAGCCTAAAATGAATGATTATTTCGATTTTTTCGTGCCAAATTTTCATCGGAGATTACGCATGTCAGAAGGCATTTCCGGCTCCCGCCCGTTTGGCGAACGCTATCGCGACGCTACCGGCCAACAGGGTGACGCACAATTTCCACTCAGCGCGCCGACGGGACCCATGTTCCGTTCCCGAGACCCTGAGAACGAGAGCCCCCGATACGAGCACCATCGACGCTTCAGCCCGTCTCAGCTGCAGCATCTGGACCAGATGGGAATCCCCAATGACGGCGTCTCCACCGTCTATTTTTCACACGGCGAGCAAGGCGCCCGAGAGGCTTATCAGTTTGCCCGCTACATCAGCGGGGGGCCCAACGGTGCGCCGGCGATTCTCGCAAATGTCCGGGACACCGGAAATCCCGAATTCCAAGGAGAGTTGGACAGATTGAGGCGCGAAGGGGCTGCCACCGACGCGCTGACCGCCGGCCTTTCGATCGGGGCGGGCGGCGCTGCCGCCAGTCGAACAGGCAGCCCTCAGGTCGTATCCGCCAGGCGCTCCGATGGTGGAGGCCACTCGCAAGGAAACTCTGGCCCAAATGGTGGCGGATGGGGCTCCGGACCCGGTCGGCCCGGTGGCGGCGGCACACCGCGCGGCCCGCATGGCGGGGGCGGAACGGCGACCGCGACGATACCTGAAACGCTGCGTGGCGCCGGCGCCCCGCGCGCCCCGGCGGCAAACGTGATCACACCGACGGATGGCCGGCTTGGAAACACTGCCGGCCCGCAGGCCTCGTTGGTCCAACCGCAGCTCTCCCCGTCCGCGAATGCCGCCGCGCAGTTCGCGCTGGGCAATCAGCCGCAAGGTCCCTCAACGCAAAGGCAGGCAGAAACGCAGAATCCCGGACTGATCCCCGACGGGCTCGGGCCGCAAGTCGCTACCGGTATCAATGAGGGGCGCAGGCCAGCGCCGGACACGACTGGCGCGGGGCTCGGCGCGGCTGCGCAGGAGCAGCTGAATTCCGGCAGGTCGGGTCAGGGGCCTGCGCAAGGTCGAGAAGGTTTCGGTCTCGCGGATATGGAGGGCGCTCCGCAGGACCCGGTACACGGGCCGGCTGCGAGGGCGCGGAACGAGGAGGAAACCGACCAACGTTTGCGCCGGTTGGAACAGCAGTTTCAGCGCGATCGGGATGCCGCACAGACCCAAAACGAGGCACGCTCCGCTCAGGTGCGTGAGCGACTCGACAACATCAACGCGAGCGTACCCGCACGTGAGGACTTCCAGATCGCGGCGGATATCGTCGACGCGCTGCCCGAAACGCTCGGCCCCGAGCGCTTTGCGGCATACGAGAAGATCATGACGGATCCGATCTGGCGCCGCGCGTTGGAGGATCAGGCCCATAATCCGGACTTCCTCGATTTCGTCCAGTCGATCATTGCGGGCAATATCGATCCGCAGGTGGCGACCAACCGCCTGAGAAACAACGACCCCGATACGGTCGGCGCGCCGCCGCTCACCGGTCTGAGCCGCGGGCGCGAATGGGATATCCCGGATGTCGAGCGCCTGCTGCGTCCCAACGAGCAGGATGCCTTCCGGCGCTATGCCGAGGCGTTCCCGGATGTCGCGCAGATCGTCTTCGAGGCCGGTTACGATGCCAGCGCCGGCCAGATGCGCGATGCGATCCGCGCCCTCCTCAACGGCGCCTACGGCCAGGACGTGGCCGCATCGCTGCGTTCAGGCGGTCTCGCCGGCGGACGCGGCGGGCCGCCCTTCAACACCGGCCCGTATACGGGGACTGGTGGGGAATTTGTGGATCCGGAGAGACAGCCGGATACGCAGCAGGCCGATCGCGCGGAGGAACGGCGGCGGATTATCGTGCCGGGTGCGGCGAACACGCAAAACCTCCCGCCCGATTATCAATACGACCCGGATGACCCGGACAATCTGATCATCGTGCCGGAAGAGGTGGCCGGATCCTCGCAGATCGATACGACGACACCTTTGCACACGCTCACCCCCGCTGAACTTCTGCGTAATGCACGGCTCTCGCAAGCCGCCGGCGCCCCGCCACGCGATCAGATTCAGGAGGTTTTGGGTCCCGGAACCACTGTCATCATCAGGCGCAGTCGCGATTTCGGCAACTATGACGGGCCCGTCCAAGACGGTCACGTGCATGACGGCTTTACGCTCAATACGACCGCCGGATTGCAGATTCTGGGGCTCGACCCTGCAGAGTTTGCCGACTTGCCCGGTGTTGGCGCTGGCACTTATGATACGTCTTGGGACGCAAATTTGCCGCAAGATAATGTATTCGAAACGGTTCAGCGATACAATCAGCGTGTGCACGCGTACTATGAGAGGATGGGCGGCTTCTCGAATTCATTTGCTGTTCGCCCAATTATCTCGGATCCGGTAACTTATTGTGATCCCAAGACGGAAGAGTGTTTGCCGGCTTACTATGTCGCCCGAGTAGGAGGGCAAAATCTCATCGGTCTCTTACGATTTGACTGGGAGCGTGGCGTTGCATATGTCGATGAAATGATCAGCGATCGTTATGGTGTACCGACGATCATGCCGGTCGAAATGCCGATCGAAGTTGCAGCGGAGATACTGGGCCATCCCATACCGCCCGATACGGAATTTATCGAATATTATCAGGCTCCCGTGGGATGTGAACTGCACTACGGGACGGTGGACGACAACAGGGCAATGCTCTTCAATAGCGCGATCATGATGATGTTTTATGATGAGCAGTATCCAAACGACAATATTTTCGACTATAAGGTCATTGGGACAATGTCGGGTGTCCCCTATCAGCCTGAGGCGAGCAATGCGATTTACGAAACATCGCATGCCGCAAATCAACTTTCCGACAAACTCGGGATCCCGCGTGACCTGTTACTCATGAATCAGGGCGAGACCAATCTCTCGAAGGAGAATATTCATTCGGCGTCGGGCAGCTTGCATATTGCGGACTGGACCCCGGAGGTCTGGGCGCATGTGAACGAGTATATGGACTCGCTCGCTGGTACAGGCCAGGTCATCACCATCCACTGCGATCTGCGTCAGGCCGTCGATGTCGAGCCCGGGGCAGTCTTCAATCAATGGCCGCCGAGCCTGGCCACGTTCTTTACCGAGAGCCAGGTTTCGAATCGCGAGCATATCGTCCGCCTTACGAACGAGCATCCGGACGGCATTTTCGTGCTTGCGCATACCGGCCTGAACGTCACCGGCCCGGTCAGGCCCGATCACGCCGACGATCTGCGGTGGATGCTCGAAAACGCGGTTCACAATAACCTCTATTTCGACATGTCCTGGGCTGCCGTGTATCTGAGCTACGCGGAATTCTCCGAGCTCTACGGTCAGTTGATCAAGGATTATCCGGACCGGTTCATCTGGGGGAGCGACAACCTGCCCCAATTTGCCACTGACGGCGAAAGCCCGACCATCGGCGTTCTGGAGGAGTTCTTCAATACGGGCGTCACGGAACATCTCTCGCAGGAAGAAATGGAGCGGCTCTTCGCCCAGAATTACGAAGACGTCTTCATCGCCGGCGGGCGTCGTCACGGTGAATGGCGTGCGGACCCGGCCAATGCCGAGTGGCTCGCGACCCGCGAGCCGGGCGATTTCACGCCACCGAAGATCTGGACGCGCGATGCCGATGGCGAGTTCCACTTCATCGCCAATCCGAAGTTCGAGGCTACGGAATAATCCGCGAGCGCTTTCGGGGCGCCCTGCGCGGCGCCCCGATCATCCATCCGACGAAACCCGCCGGGCCTGCCCCGGCGGGTTTTGGTCATCGCAATCCGCCCAACCGGATCGCGCGTGCATGCACCTTCCCTGCCTTCATGATACCGCTAGGCTCGCTGACAGATCATCGGGGGAGAATGCCATGCTGCGCCGTCACGCATTGTCGGAAAACCTTTCGCGCAAAGCCAATATCCGCAAGCCCGTGGCACGCGGTGCAGGCGGTGTCGTCGCCGCGCATCATCGCGTCGCGGCGCAGGCCGGGATCGATATCCTGCGCAAGGGCGGCAATGCGGTCGATGCGGCGATCGCCACGGGTTTTGCCGCCGGCGTGGCCGAGCCGTGGATGAGCGGCATCGGCGGCATCGGCGTGATGCTGGTGCGCGAGGCGCAAAGCGGGCGCATCAGCGTGATCGATTTCGGTGCGCGCTCGCCGCGCGGGCTCGACCCGGCGGATTTCCCCGTGATTGGCGGTGCCGATTCCGATCTGTTCGGCTGGCCCATCGTCGAGGACAACCGCAACGTCGTCGGCGCCAAGGCCATCGCGGTTCCCGCCATGGTCGCTGGCCACGCGCTGGCGCATGAGCGTTTCGGCTCGAAGCCCTGGGCGGATCTCGTCATGCCGGCGGCGGAGATCGCGCAGACGGGCGTCGAGATCGACTGGTACGGGTCCATGATCGTGACCACCGCCCTGGCAGATCTCCAGCGCGATCCGGGCTGCGCGGAGCATTTCCTGCGTGGCGGGCTCCCCCTCATGCAGGGTCCGACGGCGGGTGCTGCGGCTGCACGTCTGCCCTGGCCGGCACTGGCGCGCAGCCTGCGCAGCATCGCGCAGGAGGGCGCCTCGACATTCTATACCGGCAGCCTTGCGCGTGCCCTGATCGCCGATATCGAAGCGCGCGGCGGCTATCTTTCGCTCGATGACCTGGCGGCAGTGAAGGCGCAGGTCCGCGAACCGGCCACTCTCCGCTACCGCGATTACGACATCGCCGTCGCGCCTGAGCTCAATGGCGGGCCGACCATGCTGGAGGCGATGACGACGCTTCAGGAGGGGCATGCGCCGTCGGGCGATGCGCCCGATGCGGCGATGTATGCCGCAATGGCTGATGCCCTGAAACAGGCCTGGACGCGCCGGCTCGCGGAGATGGGCGACGGCACGCCGCATCCGTCATCGACGACAAATTTCGCCGTGGCTGATGCGCAGGGCAATCTCGTCGTCTGCACCCAGACCTTGCTCTCGCTCTTCGGTGCGCGGCTGCTCTCGCCCGAGACCGGTATCCTGATGAACAACGGCATCAACTGGTTCGATCCGCGCCCGGAGGCGGTCAACGCCATCGGGCCGGGAAAGCGCGTGCTGGCCAATTACTGCCCGGCCATCGCCACGGGCGCGGATGATGTGATCGCGCTCGGCGGTGCGGGCGGGCGCAAGATCATTCCCGCGATGATGAACCTGCTCTGTTTCATGATCGATCACGGCATGTCACTGGAAGATGCCATGCATCATCCGCGCATCGACGTGTCGGGCCCCGACACGTTGGTTGCGGATGCGGCGCTGCCGCAGGCCCTGCTGGAAGACCTCGCGGCACGCCACGAGGTGACGCTGGCGGACCGGGTGCCGTATCCGATCAACTTCACCACCGCGAGCGCGGTGCGCCGGCGCGTCGGTGTCAACGAGGCGGGCGCCGAGCCGGTCCAGCCGACGGCGGAGGCGCTCGGGATTTGATGTCACGGTCTGATATGCGAGATCGAACA